>CAYZLH010000545.1:0-1945 GCA_964478795.1 uncultured Bdellovibrionales bacterium
AATTTCTACGTGCCTCGTGATATTACGCACGAACTCTGGTGAGATTTTCACCAATCCAGACGAGTGAGTTAGCACCAATGAATCCAATTCCGAGTCATAATACGCTCGCCCCTTTAGGCGCCGTCCGGAACTGTAATGTTTTTCGAACAAATCGTTCATAGATTCCAAACTAAAAGAGCCGGCAAAGTCATCGCTGTAGGTAATGGGTTCACCTGGCACAGGTTTGGCACATCGTTCGTAGTCTTTCGCCTGGATTTCTAGGGGAAGTAACAGAAGGGCAAAAAAGAAGAAAATAGATCGCATTCCCCCGTATCGGGTGTGCAGCTTTGCGCCTTAGGTTTTTCTGATTTCCGACAGCAGATTTTTGAAACGCTTTCTTTTTCCACCTTTAGCATTGCGATTTTGGCAGAGGAGATTGCACTCCTTACATGAACTTCCACTTTTGGAAAACTTGAAGGAGATGTTTATGAGTCGAGCCAATGTGAACAAGATCATGTTATTGGGGAATTTGGGGCACAATCCCGAGCTTCGCTACACGCCGAAAGGAAACGCCGTAGTTACCCTTTCCTTAGCCACGAACCGGGAAATTAAAGGGGCCGATGGCGAAAAACGCACGGAAACCGATTGGCATCGGGCCACCGTATGGGGAAAAAGGGCGGAAGTATGTGCCAAATACCTGTCGAAAGGTGCCCGAGTATTTATCGAGGGCGAGCTTCAGTCCCGATCCTGGACTGATAAAGACGGACAAAACCATCGTAGTTCCGAAATTTGGGTAGACGATGTTCGCTTCCTGAGCCCCCTACGGAAAGAGTCGGATTCCGAAGTTCGAGAATCTACCGAAGAATCGCAAATTTCATCAGCGGAAAACTAAAATTTTTTTCCTGAGTGCCGAAGAGTTAGGGAAGGCAATTCGGCCTAACTCAGGAGGAGTAAATATGAAGAAAAAATTTCACAAAGAAAATTCCGATTACAGCTTAGCCCACGTTTTGTACCAAAAATTGGGCACTGATTGGTATGCGTTCACAGAAGTAGATGGCGACTGTTTTATGACTCGAGTCGACGCTGAAACTGTGGAAGAAGCGAAATTGGAAACCCAAGATTCGCATAAAGCCGAAAAACAACGCCGAAGAGCTGCATAATTTTTTAGAGAAAGAATTGGTATGTCTACCGCAAAGAAAAAAGTGCCCTATGAATTTCCTCGGTATGGAGCGGTAGACCGCCAAGAGAATTTGCGTCAGGTGAAAATCGACGTAGAAAATCTAAAAGAAAAATTACAAAAATCGATCATCGATAATCCGCGCCTTGCGAAGAAGTCGGCTTTGCTGATCTCGCTCTGGCTCGAGGGAAGAACCAAAAAAACCAAAAAATAGCTCTGCTATTTTTGGCTATACGTCCCTTTGCAGACAATCCCCGAAACAGTCGATAGATAGCTTAGGAGAAATCCCTGTATGAAATCCTTAGCTAAGATATTGATTCTTTGTGTGTTTTCTATCACCCTGGCGAGCTGTGGAGAGAAAGCACCGCCGCCGCAGCCAGATCCTTTGCCTACAGCTGATGATACTGAAGCTCCAAAGTAACTTGATTTAAAACGAAACGTCGACAAGCGAAAGCGATACGGAAGGATCCGAATTGACTGTGTTTGCCAACAATTGCGGCTCGGGGAGAATTCGTGAACGCAAACTAAAATCACCATAGTCCTCATAGGTATCAGGACCTTCATAGGGCGTGGGCGAACGCGACGTACTGATGATGTACACGCCCAGTAAAATTCCCGCGTACATTCCCAGCGATCCGAACATGAAAATGTTCTTGGTCTTCTTTTTAAAAACCTGACTCGCTAATCCCACCACTAAACCACAGCCAGCTCCATACAAGGCTGCTTTGCCCACGATCTACATCCTTTTTCCCGTTACATGTAACGAGCCAGATTACTCGTGCACCACGG
>CAYZLH010000546.1:0-1945 GCA_964478795.1 uncultured Bdellovibrionales bacterium
AACTGAGCATCGGGATCGCGCGATCCCGGGAAGAACACTCACGCTATTTACAATCGGGAGCCTGTGATCTATTTGCTGTTTGGGTTGGTCGTCAATTGCTCGCGTATTTTGTGATGGGGAAGGGGAAGGATCTGCAAAACTATGTGCACGAATGGGGCGGAGATGAGGCGGGATTGCATCATCTAGCGGCGCACTGCTCAACCACCTTCAATCATAGCTTCCATCTGATCAGCCCACAATTTATGCCCGATGAAGTGAACTGGCTTTATTCGCTCGATGAGCTAGGAATTAAAATGTCGCCGGAACGCATGGGCTTGGTGAAACTACTCGACTTTAGCAAAGTTCAGCGCCTTTTAAGTGAATATCTTCAGCGCTTAGGCATTGCGCCTGAGTTATTAGAGATTTCGCAAAAAGACCAAACCTATCAGGTGGTATGGAAGAAAGTCACGAAGCTCGAGTTTTCTGAGGAGAACTTTCTGAAATTCGTCTTTGGTCCAGAAATGCCGGCGCATCCGGAGCTCAAAGCATTTCTGCCCATTCGATTGTGGTATTGGGGAATGGATTCGGTTTGAGGATGTAGTTGATTTAATCCCAGGCTCAGTTGATAGATTTGTGTAAAATGTTTCCTGAGAAAACTGCTGGCCACGACACTGACTTAGGGAAGAATTTAGGGATATGAAAAAAATCGGGACAACAGAGGACAAGGTAGCGTATCTACTTCATCGATATGACACTATCGTTACCGTAGTTTTTGTACATATTTCGTTTCTTTTGGGGTACAGCCTACTATTTTTAAATGGTCGTTTTAATAACTATTCCTATCGTGAATTTCAGCGCGCCGAGGCGGTCGTTCATGGTGTTCTGCCGCTGGTCGGCCCAGATACTCAATCGGGCTGGTATTTACCTGGTCCTTTGCTTAATTTGTTAAATGCCATACCAGTTTATCTGGGGGCGAATTTTTTTACGTTTAATCTCCTATATTTCTATCTCATTTATATTGGGGTTTTATTTCTGGCCGCAGGACTTGCGAAAGTAACTGGGGTTTCTCGACTTACCTTAGCCATTCTGATCAATTCTTTAAGCTTGGTGCAGAATTCCTATATTTTTCTAAATAATTCTACGTTGATATTTCCTGCTGCCGCATTCATTCTCTACGTGGCCACTAAACTAGATTTCTTTTCAGAACAGAAAAAAATGGTGAAATCTTGGCACGTCTTACTTCTGATTTTGCTTTCTTGTTTGACGTTACATTTTCACGCATCATTGCTAGTTGTGGTCGCCTTTTGCTTTCTCTTTGCCTTACATTTGCCCGGTAAACCACAGACGAGAACACTGATCTATGGATTTATCCTATTAGCCTTCGTTACATCGTCATTTTGGTTATTGCTATTGCTTCAGAGGTATTCAAGTATAACGATTGGCCCCATATTTCATGACGTAAGTTACGATCTAAATTTTCACCTAACGACTCAGTTGGCCAGCAATCTTCACACACTGGGAACATTTTCGTTCTCGGAAATTTTGGAAAAAATGAACTCCCGAAAAATTGAAGGCGTATTGTTTTTTTTGGCGCTGCTCGCTTCTTGTTGGAAATTCGCGGAGAAGCGTCCACTCCTGACCAGGAAAATTTCCATACTAAGTTCGGTATTGTTAATAGGGGTCGGACTATTTTTGCTATTACTGAATATTAGAAGTAATAGTGTTCATTATCTTGTCGCGTGGGCTTCGGTGACCATTTTCTTTTTAGCCTATCGCCATGTGGATTCCAAGGTTGTCCGCTTCTTCAAGCTGAGAAGTCCGCTTTTTTCACTTATTTTAATTTCCGCGTTTTTGGTCCAGTTCTTTTTTACGAAAGCAGGAAAATCGGAAGAGAATTGGATTACCCCTAAGGATTTTGAGGCGGTATGCGACCATTTTAATTCAGAAAATATCAATTTTTGGCAAG
>CAYZLH010000547.1:0-1944 GCA_964478795.1 uncultured Bdellovibrionales bacterium
TCCTTCGTGGCGAAGAACCGAAAAACCTACGCGCGAATTTTTTGTTAGACAAAATCTTCGGCGCCGAAATTTTATTTGTGACGGAAGCCCAATACTATGGCGAGATGCCCGAAATTCGCCTGATGCTGGATCAGCAAATTCGCGCCCAAGGCGGCAAATCCTATTTTATTCCCGAAGGCGGCTCCAACGGTCTCGGCAGCTTAGGTTATGTGGACGCTTACCAAGAAATTGAAAACTTTCGTTTGGCCGCAGGCGAAGCGCCGTTTGATAGCATCGTCTGCGCCAACGGCAGCGGCGGCACGCAGGCCGGACTCATCCTTGGCAAATTAAAAAATCTCAGCACCAACGATCACACAAAAATTGTGGGCGTAAATGTTTGCTACGACGAAAAAGAAACTTTTCGCCGCGTGAAAGATGCGCTCTGGCAAGCGATCCAAGTCTCCCAGCTGCCTTATTCCTTCATGAGCGAGGATATTGATATTTTGGGCGGATTCTTGGGTAACGGTTATGCCAAAAGCCGCAAAGAGGAGCTCGATTGGATTCGGCAAATGGCTACGCTTGAAGGCGTGCTACTCGATCCCGTCTATACAGGCAAAGCTTTTACCGGACTGGCCGAGACGGTCAAAAAAGACCCAAAACGCTTGGGCAAGCGAATCCTTTTCCTGCATACTGGGGGAGGATTTGGCAATTTCAGCGCGGAGGAAGTGTGGAAAGAAAATTTTTCCTCGTAACGGCAATCACTCTCGGCTTGTTGGGTGGCTCCTTTTTGAGTTACGCCCCGCCGAGCTACGCCAAACCCAATGCCGCCTTTCAAAATTATTCCAAAGGCCTGGAGCTCGCCGATAAGAAAAAATTGACGGAAGCCTTGGAGCAATTCGAATTGGCCATCAAAGCCAATCCCGCTTACGTTTCCGCCCAGATCGAATGGGCCCGCACGGCGGTGCTCTTGGGCAAACGCCGCGAAGCTTTGGAAAAACTCAACACCGCCATCACCACCCTCAAAAGCCGCGACGATAAAGAAAAAATCGCCCGGGAGCGGGAAAGTCTTTCCGATATTTTCTATACCAACGAAACTTTTCAACAATACCAAAACGGTCTCAACTACCTAAAACTCGATCGCACCGGTAGCGCCACCGAAGCGCTAGAAAAAGCGCTGAAAACAGAACCAGAAAATTTGCTGATTCTCTCGGCCTACGCCAAAGCCCTGATGGCCGAAGAAAAACAAAAGGAAGCCACCGAAGTTTTGGAAAAGGCTCTTTACTTAAATGCGGGCCGCAAAGAAATTCGCATCTCCCTGGCGGAAATTTTGCTGTCGCAAAATCCCGAACGCTCGGTGTTTTTGGTGAAGCCTGTAATTGAAGCGGCACTGCCCGATGAAGAGGCGAGCTGGGTCTACGCCAAGGCCCTCTCGGCCCTAAAAAAGAATCGCGAAGCCATTGATTACCTAAAAGGCGTGGTAGATCAGCAGCCTAGCTGGATCATGGGCTCTTTTTGGCTCGGCAAAATGTATTCTTTGGAGCACGATGGCAGCTGGAACGCGCGAAAATATTTAATGACCTTTTTGAAGCGTTCTGAAGCCTACACAACGCCGAGTGTTGGAGAAAATATTTCAGCAGAAGCACGACGTTGGAAATTGGCGCGGGCCGAAGCAGAGGAAATTTTGGAGCGCGTCAATCGTTCGCTGGAGTAAACATTTGCGCCAACGTCACGCCGCATTTTAGTTGACCTTACCCCCTTGAGCCCGATACGAATTTTTGTAAGGGGAAAAAATGTCAGGAAAACTATTCATTACAATTGCTGGAAATATCGGTACTGGAAAAACCACGCTGACCCAAATGTTGGCCAACCACTATGGTTGGAAGCCGCATTTTGAATCCGTTAGCGATAATCCCTATTTGAAAGATTTCTACGACGACATGACTCGTTGGAGTTTTCCGTTGCAAA
>CAYZLH010000548.1:0-1935 GCA_964478795.1 uncultured Bdellovibrionales bacterium
GTGCCGTTAAGCGGAATTCAAGTGCAAGGAATCATGTGCATTCCTAATCCAGCTTTAGATCGAGACATACGGAGAGCCTTTTCTTCCTTACGGGAATTAATGGAAAAGGTAAACCAGTCCAGCTGTTACTCCAACTCGCTAAGAGAGTTATCTATGGGAATGAGCGACGATTTCGAATCTGCAATTGAAGAAGGAAGCACATTCGTTCGCGTGGGTACTGCTCTTTTTGGGGAAAGATCGAAGTGAAATTTTTGAACATGAAAGGCGAAGGGGCCCTTTTGCAAGTCTACGTGCAACCCAACGCCACAAAAACGCGAATAGTGGGCGAACACGATGCACGTTTAAAGATTGCCTTGCAAGCTCCGCCAGTGGATGGAGCCGCCAACGAAGCTCTATTAGAATTCTTGGCTGAACTCTTAGGTGTTCCGCAAAAAAAGATTGAACTTATAAATGGACAAAAAGGCCGAAAGAAGTCCGTGCTGATTAGAGGAATTTTGGAAAATAAAATTCGCACTCACCTCGCGGAGGCCATGAAATGAAAATTGAAATTCTCGAGGAAAACGATTCGTTTCTGGTAGCCAACAAACCGGCAGGAGTGCTCTCGCAGAAAGACAAATCCGGTGATCCCGACTTAGCCGAACTTTTGCAAAAGACAAAAAAACGAAACTTCCTTCACCCAGCCCATCGTCTGGACCGGAATACTTCAGGAATATTGATACTAGCAAAGTCACCGGAGGCTGCGCGCACACTGAGCGGGAGCATGCAGGAAGATACTTGGGTGAAAGTGTATCTGGCGGTGACCAAGGGCAATCCAGGGAAAGAGGGGAAATTTGCCTTCCCCTTGGCCAAGGATGAAAATAAAAATCAAACGAAAGTTGATCCAAAAGGTGATAACGCGCTCACCGAGTTTAATACTTTGGCCTTTAATGGCAGCATGAGCCTAGTAAAGATTCGTTTGCACACCGGAAGATCTCATCAAATTCGCGTCCACTTTTCTCATGCAGGGTTTCCACTCATTGGCGACAGAAAGTATGGAAAAAAACCGTGGTCCGAGCTAGCAGTGCGCCCCCTCCTGCACGCTTATGAACTATCGTTTCCATTTGGTGGGAAATTGAATTCTTTTCAAGCCTCACCGCCTTCCGACTTTCATGAATTTTTAAAAAAGGTTGGCGGATTTCAGGAATTTCTTAATTTATAGATTTCGAAAAGATTACCCATAAGGTTCTTCTCGCCCAGTGAATGAAAAGATTTATCATTGAATCCTTGAATTTCGCGTTTCGAATTATTTTTGTAAATCACGGTGATTTCGCTATTTGTTCCGGTGAACCGCTCTTTTAACCGATCCAGAAATCGACTGAACAACGGTTCGTAGAATGGATCATTCATATAAATGATTTGACTGCCAGACTTGAATTGAAAATCCATTGCATCAGCCACATCGATCGCAAAATTTGCCGTGGGAAATCGTTTCTTTGCTAGCTCAATATTTTTTTGCGCCACTTCCGCTAGTTCCGGACAAATTTCGCAGCCTGATATATTTGTCCATCCGGACTCTGCAGCCAGATACATTGCTTTCCCAGTGCCCGCGCCAATATCCACAAAAGCGTGAGAGCGATCAAATTTCATTTCTTTCATCAATTGTAAAAATGGTCCCACCCGAACTGGCTGAAAATAATTTCCATGAATCGAATTTGCTGTTTGATTCCTACTGTCCTTCGGATCCAAATAGCGGTAACTGAAAAAGTTTCTCTTTTTGGACTGGATCCAGTCGGCGAAAACGACGTAAATCATTAACAAAGTATCGAGAATACCTCTCTTCGTTATTCCATCGTAAATAGAAGTCGCGGCGATTTTAACGGCCGAAGTACTCATTTTTTCAATTGCTCCCCAGCCTTCTGAAACTCCTTTAGAAAATTAAAGAAAGTCCGTAGATCC
>CAYZLH010000549.1:0-1923 GCA_964478795.1 uncultured Bdellovibrionales bacterium
GATCGCATTGATTATTTGCCGTGCTTTCTTTCCGAAGTTCCTTCTTTGTTTCGCACCCGTCGTTTTCCATTAGACGTGGCCGTGCTTCAGGTGACGCCACCCGATCAAAACGGTTTTTGTAGTCTGAGCGTAAGTGTGGACGTAGCCAAAGCCGCTGCAGATTCGGCAAAAATCTTAATTGCGCAAGTGAATCCCAATATGCCGCGAGTTCACGGCGATGGATTTTTGCCGGCAGCGCGTTTTCACGCATTGGTGAAGTGCAATGACCCATTGCCGCAGGCGGCGATGCTAGCGCCAACCAAGGAAGAATCCGCGATCGCCTTGCATGTGGCGGAGTTAGTGGAGGATGGATCCACACTCCAGCTCGGAATTGGTTCCATCCCCAATGCGGTGGCTAGACAATTACAGAATCGCAAAAATCTCGGTCTGCACACCGAGATGTGGAGCGACGGCGCCCTTTCCTTGCTCCGTTCCGGCGCCATCGACAATTCGAAAAAGAAAGTGCACCAAGGAAAATCTGTTTCGGGATTTTTGTTTGGAACCCAAGAGCTCTATGACTTCGTTCACGACAATCCCTCTGTGCTCCAGCTGGAAGTGGATTACGTCAACAATCCCACGGTTATTGCGCGTAATCCGAAAGTGGTGGCGATCAATTCCGCGGTGGAAGTAGATTTGAGTGGGCAAGTCTGCGCCGATTCGGTGGGGCATCACATTTTATCCGGAGTGGGCGGACAAATGGATTTTATGCGGGGGGCAGCCTTATCCAAAGGCGGAAAACCGATCATTGCCATGCAAAGCTGCACCAAGGGTGGAGAATCGAAGATTGTCTGCGCACTTCGCCCCGGAGCTGGCGTGGTGACCACGCGAGCGCATGTGCAATATGTGGTGACGGAATATGGAGTGGTGAATCTAGTGGGCAAAACGCTGCGGGAGCGGGCGCGGGCTTTGATCGAAATTGCTCACCCCGACCATCGCGAAAAGTTAGAGCGAGACTTTTGGCATACGCATTTTTCGCGATCGAGAAAAGAGTAGTGCTAGTCGGCTCAAATAACCTGGCGGGAATAATTTTTTTAATGAGATTTGTTTGAGACTCTACCTGTTAAGTAAAGGTCGTGCTGTCCGGAAAATCAGGTCGCGGTAGGATGTTTTTCTCATAGCTACACTTCAACTCGTCATAGTTTTTTTCTTTTAAATTATCAATTTCAGAACTTTCCGAAAGGATAATCTGCGGGTGATCGAGCGAGCTCCCGATTACAGCTTCAAAAATCTTTTTCCGCTTATGGCGCCAAACTCGTAAATCGAGCTTTTGCGCGATGGCCAGAGAAAAATCCTCATAATTCTGTTTCAATTCCTCTCTCGTAAATTGAAAATAAGCGGCATGGGTGCGCCACGCATTGGAGTGCCAAAGATAGATCGAATCTCCTTTATCGATTAGATCGAGCAATTTTTCTTGATCGGTAAAGAAGCTCCCGTGAATAAAGGCTGGGCTGTTAATTCGGGACTTTAATTCTAAAAATTTCTCAAAGTCGCCACTCATTTCAGCCGCGAGGAAGGCGCCGAATTTTCGTTTGGCTGTTTCTTTTGATTGGCTAGCGGCTACACCTTGACGAACTAAATACTGCGCCAAAATATCTTCAATCTCTGGTCTAGCGTTTGCCCGCAGGATTTCCGCCATAAAATCCAAAGCTGTTTTGCTATAGTCGAAGAAAATCGTCGGCAAGCGCTGATTTCCAAACAGATCACGAATGGTCGTAAATGGTTTTAAGCCCGCGGCCACGGAGATAAACTTGGTCGGCTGAAAAGAGGCTGGCGCGTACTGCTTCATATTTTCGTTATTAAAAACAAAAACATTTGATTGAATTGCCTCCAGCATGGAGCGAATTTCGCCTCTAACTTTATGCAAGTGCTCCATCCGCTGATCCG
>CAYZLH010000550.1:0-1915 GCA_964478795.1 uncultured Bdellovibrionales bacterium
TTCGCGTTTGCGTCAAAAGGTGCGAGTGCTGGGCGACAAGGGCTCCGTATCCTATTCCGCTGTGGTGACGGAGAATCATCACTACCCCAGGTAAATACCTGAAATTAAAAAGAATTATTTCTGATTTTCGAGCGATTCTTCCATTGTCAAATGAGCGTCTTTCTTTTATATTGCGGTGCATAACCCCCCTATGCCTAGATACAAAAAGGAATGCTCATGATTTGGATCGTAGAACTTATTTGTGTTGGTTTGTCTATGGCCGCTCCCAGCAATCCTCCGGCAAAGGAAAAGCCCACTGTAATTGTGCATCAACTCGCCATCGAAGAAGACCTGAAAAGAATCTTAGTGCCTGTAAAAGTAGAGGCCAAGGTGCGCTCTCAGGTCACTGCTGAGGCCGAAGGCTGGGTAACGAAAGTGCTCAAGCCTCTTGGCGCGAAAGTAAAAAAGGGCGACGCAGTTTTGGTGATTGAAAATAAAGATCCTACCTATACTTACGCGGCCGTAAAAGTACGTGCCCCCGTAAACGGAATTATTAGTTCCTTTGATTTGGGATTGATGTCGAAAGTTGCCCGTGGCGACAAACTGTTCTCCGTAATCGAGCCCACGCAAATGAAATTAAGCGCGGAAATTCCGGGCGGCGACATTCAACTGTTAAAGCCCAATACCTTGGGCGTATTCCGCACAGATCTTTCTTCTAATCAAACAGTTGATGTGAAGCTTGTTGGGGTTAGCCCATTGGTGGATCCCCGCACGGGCACAGCCTCGGCCGAGATGGAATTTTTGAAGAAAGATAAACTTCCGGCTATCGGCACTGTGGGACACGTGCTGTTTGAGATTAGCAAAGGCAAAGTACTATTGGTGCCCGAATCCGCCATTGGATTCGCTGACGGAAATGCTAACGTGCGCGTGGTCAC
The DNA here is from genome assembly GCA_964478795.1 of uncultured Bdellovibrionales bacterium. Taxonomy (GTDB): domain Bacteria; phylum Bdellovibrionota; class UBA1018; order CAIPTA01; family CAIPTA01; genus JAKFYM01. The sequence goes on from CAYZLH010000550.1 coordinate 915, forward strand.
GGCCGATGGTCTCGTGAGTCGTAAGAACGTGGAAATCGGCGAGCAAAAAGAGTCTGAGGTGGTGATCACATCGGGTATCAAAGAGGGTGAAAAAATTGTTCTGCGCTCCAGTCGCCCGTTGAAAGACGGAGAAGCCGTACAGGTTGAGAGCTCGGAGACAAAATGAGCGACCTCTATCAGAAGCCACTGAGGGTCTACTTGATCCTCGCCGCGCTCGGAATTTGGGGAATCTGGAGCGGATTAGGACTGTCGACTTCGCTATTTCCCATGAGCAGCCAAACCACTGTCGGCGTGAATGTGGGTTATGGTTCCTATGCTTCACAGCAATTTTTTGATTCTGTGGGAATGGAATTAGAATCCCAACTGTCGGCGATTAAATCCGATGGCGTAGCTGTGGAGAAATTAGTCGCCGACTATCAAGATCGAAACGTCTACTATCGTCTCCATTTCGGTTGGGGGGCGGACCCGGAAAAAACTCTGCGAGCTGTAGAAAACGTGGTGAAGCCCTTTGTCTCCCGATTTGAAGAGGGGATTCGCAACTCGGTGGGAGTGTATAGTTGGCGCGAAAACCAGGGGTTTGTGGCCGTCAGTTTCTATTCCCCTTTGCGTAGTCTCGACGAGGTCTATAAAATTCTCGATCCACTGGTCAAACCTATCGCGGCCAAAGTTCAGGATGCTGAAGGATTAAGTCTCTACAATCCCACCGGGAAAGAAATAAAAGTTCAACTCAACCCTGAAAAAATGGCCCAATTTGAAATTACTACTTCCCAAATTGAAGGTGCGATTAATGAATCAATTTTTTCCCTAAATGGTGGATCACTGAAGTTGGGTGAACAGGACTACCAAATCACCTTACCGAAAAAAATTGTGTCGGCCGAACTTTTGCGCAATGTGAGGGTCTCTCCTTTGACGCAAAAGGTGGTACTTTTAAATGATATCGCCACCATTAGCATCGCTCCGTCGGCGAATAGTACCCAAAGATTTAAAACCAGCGGCGTGGA
>CAYZLH010000551.1:0-1912 GCA_964478795.1 uncultured Bdellovibrionales bacterium
CGTTGTCGCTGATGGACGCCGGTGTGAAAATGATTCGCCCGGTATCGGGTATCGCTATGGGATTGATTTCAGACAAGTCGGGCAAGTATGCCGTTCTATCTGACATCTTGGGCGACGAAGACCACTTGGGCGATATGGACTTCAAAGTAACCGGAACGACCAAAGGAATCACCGCTTGCCAGATGGACATCAAACTGGATGGTTTGAACTACGAGATTCTTGAGAATGCATTGCTACAAGCCAAAGAAGGCCGCGCACACATTCTTGGCGAAATGATGAAAACCATCTCTGAGCCGCGTGCCGAAATGAAGCCAAATGCACCGAAAATCGAAGTATTCTTCGTGGGCAAAGAATTCATTGGTGGCATTATCGGGCCGGGCGGATCGGTAATCCAAAAATTGCAGTCGGAAACCGAAACCACCATTACCATTGAGGAGCAAGGTGATCAAGGTTATGTGGAAGTGCTTGGTAAGAATGCCGAAGGTGTGAGAAAAGCTGTGGGCCGCATCAAAGCCATTGCCTTCAAACCTGAAGTGGGCGAAATCTATATGGGTATTGTGAAATCAGTGATGCCATACGGAGCCTTTGTAGGCCTGGGTGGAAACACTGATGGATTGCTTCACGTATCGGAAATCGACTGGAAACGTATCGACGATCCTTCAACCGTGTTGAAAGAAGGCGACCAAGTGAAAGTGAAATTGATGAGCGTGGACGAAAAAGGCAAACTTCGCCTTTCGAGAAAAGTGCTTATTCCGAAACCTGAAAAAGCAGAAGACGAAAGCGCTCAAAACTAAAAGCAGCGCAATTGTTTTGTGAATAATAGACAGGGATTCCGCCACCGGAGTCCCTGTTTTTTTTGGCATTAAAATTATTTAGGGAAAATTTTCCGTAAAGTGAAACCTATTCCCGTTCCTGTCGTATAACAAGGAACGTAGCACTAAATAATTACAATGAGACAATTAAAAATTACCAAGCAGGTTACCAATCGCGAAACCGCTTCTTTAGACAAGTATTTGCAGGAAATCGGGAAAGTGGACCTGATTACGGCTGAAGAAGAAGTGAAGCTGGCCCAGCTCATCAAGCAAGGCGACCAACGCGCTTTGGAGAAATTGACCAAAGCCAACCTTCGATTTGTAGTATCGGTGGCCAAGCAGTACCAAAACCAAGGATTGACCCTTCCGGATTTGATCAATGAAGGAAACCTTGGTCTTATTAAAGCCGCCCAACGATTTGACGAAACGCGTGGTTTTAAGTTCATCTCTTATGCGGTGTGGTGGATTCGCCAAAGCATTCTTCAAGCCTTGGCCGAACAGAGCCGTATCGTTCGCCTTCCACTGAATAAAATTGGAAGTATCAACAAAATCAATAAGGCATTCCAGGAATTGGAGCAGCATTTCCAACGCCCACCTTCGGCTGAAGAGTTGGCCACCAAATTGGAAATGACGCCCGAAGATGTGAAAGAATCAATGCGCAACAGTGGTCGACATCAGAGTATGGATGCCCCGCTAGTAGATGGTGAAGACAGCAACATGTACGACGTGATGCGCAGCGACGAAAGCCCGAACCCCGATCAGGAACTCATGACCGAATCATTGAGAACCGAGATCAACCGTTCGCTGGACACGCTTACACCGCGCGAAGCCGACGTCATCCGCTACTATTTTGGCCTGAATGGCGCCAGCCCTATGACCCTTGAGGAAATAGGCGAAGAGTGTCAGGAACGTGGTTTTGAATTGAAAAAAGTGGCATCCGGTTGGCGCTTTCAGGTGCGACAGGAGCTTAGTGAGTGGGTGGGACGCCTGTGGGAGGAAAAACCCCAGCGCTACTCGCGTGCCCTGATGGAAACCCTTTCCATCATTGCATACCGTCAACCCATCACGCGCGGTGATATCGAGAAGATCCGCGGCGTGGC
>CAYZLH010000552.1:0-1904 GCA_964478795.1 uncultured Bdellovibrionales bacterium
CGCTGAGACTAACTCCCATTTCTTGCGATTGTTCGCACAGGCCGCTTCTTTAGACTGATAAAACTCTTCAAACAGCGCCAACGGATAGGGTTTTTTCGCATAACTTGAGGAGAAGCGAACCCCGTTAAAGGAAATTTGGGGGAAAAGTTTTTTCAACTCGTCGGGGGCGGAATAGTAGTGATGGCCAAGCGCATAGTAGTCTCGTTTTGCCTTTTCCAAAAGGAAGGCGCCTTTTTCTCCTTTATAGGGAAGGCAAAGTCCATGCACAGGAAAGGAGCGATATCGCTGTTCGAGCTCCCAGGCCACCAAACATTCCTGCTGAAGGGCCGCTAGCTCGCCGCCGCCTCCTTCGATACCATTTTCCACAAAACTTTTTAGTTGAAATTCAGAGTGATAAGGATCCTGCATCTCCTTGCGAGCGAAGTGCACTAATTCGTGGGCAAAATCGAGCGTCGCCGAGGATAAGGGCAGCGACTTATTTAATGTGACACGAAACTTTTTCTCCACTTGCTCGCTACCGTCGTTCAACGAGTATGAGCGTTGAAATGTACTTTCTGTAAAACTGGTATTTCCCTTGCGGATTTTCTTCGCAAAATCCGGGTCGCGCTTTTTCGCTTGCTCCAATACAAGTTGGCCTTGTGGGATCGAGGCTAGAATTGATTCTAGCTGGTCCACCGTCTTCCAGGGGCTCTCCCACGCTGGTTCTGGGCCGGCCCAGGCGTTCAAAATAAGTAGCAAAAACAGGCACAATCGCATGAAGTGCGTATCGGCTAGACAACGACGAATGTTTAAAAGTTCGTCACTTTATTTCCGGCTACGCCCCAGAGGCCTAAATATAAACATCAGTAATTTCAAGTATTTACAGTCACCTAATTCGCGATCTCAATTTTACGCATAGTGGCATACCTATTGCTCTATAGGGGGGGACCCCGGGAACAGGCCCGCGGCAGACTGAATTGTTGGAGTGGAATACATGTTGAAGTTCAGCCGGATCTTAAAAGTAACGATCGCAACGAGCACTGCCTTGGCATTAGTATACGGCATTGGCGCCGACCAGGCCTTTGGTATCGCCCATAACCTCAAGAGCGCCTTCAAGAGCGGGAAGACCAATCCCGCCGACCTCTTAGTATTGCGCAACTGGGGTTTAGATAACGACGAACATCCCTCCCATATTAACATTCGTAAAGCTTGGAAAATCTCCAAAGGAAACCGGACCATTCGCGTAGCCGTAGTTGATACCGGTATTGATCCCAATCATCCTGATTTGAAGGACAATATTTGCCGGAAAAAAGGCTCTGATGAGTATGGCTACGATTTTGTAACCAATAAAAAGAACCCTGACGACAAACACGGCCATGGCTCTCACGTTGCCGGAATTATCGGCGCCACCGCGAAAGCTGGCGCTGGTGCGGCCGGTGTAGCTCCCAATATCTGCATTATGGCTGTCCGCTACTATTCCGATACCGCAAGCGGCGCACAGAATCTTTCAAATACCGTGAAAGCGATTAACTACGCCATCGATAACGGCGCCCACATTATCAATTACTCGGGTGGCGGAGCAGAGTTTAGCGCTGCTGAGTTGAAAGCGATTCAACGAGCCGAAGCCAAAGGAATTCTCTTTGTGGCAGCCGCTGGAAACGAATACCAAAATACCGACGAGAGCGGAAATGCCTACTACCCTGCCGCTTACGGACTCTCAAACATCATCGCCGTTGCCGCGACCAATATCCGCAACCAAATGTTGCCTTCCTCGAACTGGGGAAAGAAACACGTGCACGTGGCTGCTCCTGGCGAAAACATTTTCTCGACCTTGCCTAAAGGTCGCTACGGTTACCTAACGGGAACCAGCCAAGCCACGGCCTTTGTATCTGGTTTAGCTGCCTTAATTCTCAGTGAAAATCCTA
>CAYZLH010000553.1:0-1899 GCA_964478795.1 uncultured Bdellovibrionales bacterium
CCATAAGCAGTGCCCAAAAGGGCATAGAAGCTTTTTGGCAAATTGTGCGCAAGAGTGCCGATATAATTGTGACGCTCAGACAGGAAAATGAAATCCTGCAGGCGCAAAACCAGGCCCTTCATAAATCCGAAGAACAACTTCAAGAAACTGTGCAAGATTTGCTTTCAAGAATAGAAGTTGCAGAGCAACACAAGAAAATCATACCTTTTTCTCATGATCTGGCAGTAGGGTCTGTGCCTCCGCAGACCGATGCCCCAAATCCGAATCCGAGTATCGACCGTACGGAAGATGCCGAGGATCTGGTAGAGGTTCGAGAAGAAATTATTCGATTAGAGGCAATTGTTGAAAAATATCGAGCGGCCGGTTTACGGCATATTGAGGACGACGGCACCGAAGACCAAATGGGCATGTTCCAGGGCGTTCACACGGCTATTGCTGAAGCAAAAGCCAGTGGCTCAGTTGGCGTTCTCACAAAGGAAGAAGCCGAAGTTTTAGCTGACCAGCTAGATAATGTTGCAGATCAACTTCAAAAGTTGTTCGATATTTCATAAATTGCCCTCACAATTAACAACTGACGAAAGCTACGGCATACATGTCGAAAGCAATAAAAGTATCAATCGGTGGAAAAGAACTTACTCTTCGTGGCGAAAACGAAGAGAAGATTAAAAAAGCAGTACGCGAAGTAAACTTGCAAATTCAACAAATTCAACAATCGTTACCCGAACAATCTACTCCAACAATGTCGCTTTTAGCGGCATTAAACATAGCGGAAAAATACATCGATGCAGACGAGGGCCGTAGGTCCGACACCGCATTGATGAACGAAGAGTTGAGCAAAATGAGCGCGTATCTGGAACGAGCGTGGAAAACGCCGTTACAGTAAAATTTTGAAAGGGGCTTTCCCTTTCTTCCCATCCGATGATTCTTGTGCCTTCCATGACGCCATAGCGAATATTTGTCGCATTCTGCTACTCGTCTGCACTCTTGAAAAAGAACCATACAATTTTTCAACCAGGGAATCTTGCTCTGACCATTAATGACAGGCCTTAATTCGAGCAATCGAAAATGGTCTTGCAGCCAGCGGCCGCAAGTGTGTGAAAAACACTATCATTCATTGGAAGCCAGCGATGGCCAGGCTGATACCCACTGTGCGGTACCTGAGGTTCTTTTTTAACCAGTTAACGGGGTTTCCCCGTGGTAGTAGAATGCGGCTCTTTTTATTAGGGAGCTATCATGGATCCGTCAACAATCGGAATCATTGTTATTGTGGGTGGGGCATTTCTTGGATTTGCTATCACCTACTTTGTAGGAAAAAAGTCAGCTGCAAAGGCTATAGCCGAAGCTGAAAAGAAAATTAAGGGGCTGTTGGATGATGCCGCACGCGATGCCAATGGCATAAAGAAAGAAAAGCTGCTCGAAGCGAAGGAAGAGATTGCAAAGGAACGACGCAAACTTGATTCCGAGCGCGACTCGAAAGACGCCAAGCTGCGCAACTTCGAAAAAGAGTTGAACAAACGGGAAGACGGCGTTGAATCGAAATTTGACGTAATCGCCAAAAAAGAAAAACAACTCGCCACGGCCGAAACCGACATCCTGCGCAAGGAAGAGCAGCTCAAAGAAAAGATGAAGGAAGTAGGGGGCTTAGTTGAAGAACAAACCAACCGCCTGGAACGCATCACCGGTATGAGCCGCGAAGATGCTAAGAAATACCTTGTCGATAATATGGTTAATGATGCCAAGGCAGCTGGTGCACAGCTTGTGAAAGATGTGCGAGATGAAGCCAAGGTGAGCGCTCGTAAGGAAGCCCAACGTATTGTTCTTATGGCAATTCAACGCACGGCCTCGGATCATTGCATCGAGAGTACGGTGAGTGTGGTTAATATCCAAAGCGATGAAATG
>CAYZLH010000554.1:0-1898 GCA_964478795.1 uncultured Bdellovibrionales bacterium
GTGGTGGCCATGGTGGCTGGATATGCCATCGGTGGCGGACACGTATTGCACGTAGTTTGTGATTTGAGCATTGCCGCCGATAACGCCCGCTTTGGTCAGACGGGTCCAAAGGTGGGCAGCTTTGATGGTGGCTTCGGTGCCAGTTATTTGGCCAGCTTGATCGGTCAAAAACGCGCACGAGAGATATGGTATCTCTGCCGGCAGTATGATGCGCAACAGGCTTTACAGATGGGCTTGGTGAATACAGTAGTACCCTTAGAAAATCTGGAATTGGAAACCGTTGCTTGGTGCCGAGAAATGCTCAGAATGAGCCCGCTCGCCTTGCGTTGCTTGAAGTCAGCATTTAATGCCGCTCTCGATGGACAAGCTGGAGTGCAAGAACTTGCCGGTAACGCCACCCTGCTTTACTACATGAGTGAAGAAGCTCAAGAAGGCAAAAAGGCCTATGTGGAAAAACGCAAACCGAACTTTAAGAAGTTTCCGCGCGTTCCTTAAGTCATGAATCCCTGGATTCTCGCCGCACGTCCAAAAACTCTAGTGGCCGGATTCGTCCCCGTGGCCATTGGCTCGGCACTGGCCTTTCGCGCGGGTAAATTTCAACCGCTAGTGTTCTTAGCCGCACTTTTTGGCGCAATCTTTATTCAAATTGGCTCCAACTATGTGAATGATGGTGCTGACTTTGAAAAAGGCGCGGATACGGATGATCGATTGGGTCCGCCACGAATGGCAGCCTCAGGCGCATTGACGCCGAAGGCTTTATACGTAGGCGCGGGAATCTGTTTCGCGTTGGCTTTTACACTCGGCATGTATTTAGTGTTTGTGGCGGGTTGGGGAATCTTTGCCCTTGGCATCACCTCGATCCTTTTCGCCGCCGCCTACACTGCCGGTCCATTTCCATTGGCCTACCTTGGCTTGGGCGATTTATTTGTGCTGATCTTTTTTGGCTTGGCCGCGGTGCTCGGCACCTTTTATTCCCACACCCAAGCACTTTCTTCTGCTGCTTTGTCGCTAGCTTTTGCTACCGGCATTCATGGCATGGCTCTGATTGCGATTAACAATCTCCGCGACATCCCCACCGACGAGAAAATTGGCAAACGCACTCTAGCGGTGAGAATGGGCGATCAAGGCTCCCGCTGGTATTTTGCAATTCTGCAAATTCTTCCTTATTTTTTCTGGATTCCCTTCGTACAAACTCTTTCCTATGGCTGGTTACCGTTCTTTGCTCTAGCCTTTGCTGTGGCCAACATTCGTTCGGCGTTTCGAATTGAAGATCGTCGGGTATTCAACCAACTTCTAGCAAAGGTTGCTGCTCACCAATTGGTTTATGGAATTCTGGTGGTCGTGGCGTTGGTGATCGGGTGAAACTTTCCTACGCAAAATACAAACGAGCGCTACAAAAGCCCTTCCGCTATGGTGACTCCACGCTGACTCACCGGGAAGGGTTTTTATTTCGACTTCAGCAGGGTCCAAATATTCGCTATTCCGAGGCTGCGCCCCTCGGAGATCATTCGCCAGAAACACTTGATGAAGTGGCGGCAGAAGTATCAAAAATTTCCGCCGAAAATTTCTTGGCCTTGGAATCCAATGCCCCATCCCTACGTTTCGCCGCGGACTGTCTCCAGTTACCAGAATTTTCCCAGGCAATTCGAACCAACGCACTATTGAATGCCGATTCATTAGCGGAGCTATTTGAGCAATATGAGTTGCTCGCTCAAGAGGGCTACCAAACCTTTAAAATAATAATCCATCCGCAAAACTTTTCGTTAATCTTAGAGTTTCTAAAAAATATTTCCGGTGGCCGAAATGTGTTTCGCTTAGATGCCAATGGCTCACTGATCGAATCTCACTGGAAACACTACCTGCAAGTAATTCCTTCGATGCGAGAAGGTCTCGAATAA
>CAYZLH010000555.1:0-1888 GCA_964478795.1 uncultured Bdellovibrionales bacterium
CGATGATGAATCTCACGTAGTGGCTAAGTTCTACCGCCCTTCACGCTGGACGAAGGAGCAAATCCAAGAAGAACACGACTTTCTTTTCACTCTAGAAGAAGCCGAGATTCCAGTGGTCGCCCCCATTGGCATCGGCGATCAAAGCGTTTTTACCATGGACAATGGAATTTTCTTCGCCCTTTTTCCTAAAGTTCGCGGCCGTCTGATGGATGAGCTCGACGACGATCGCCTGCGTACGGTGGGGCGCTATATTGGCCGAATTCACAATGTGGGAGAACATTTTCACTTTCGCCATCGACTCAAAATGTCGGTGGACGAATGGGGACGAAAGTCGCTGGCGTTTTTGCAAGCGAGCACATTTTTTCCACCGGAATATGCGCCGAGATACAAAATCCTGGCCGAACAAATTTTTGCCATTTTGGATCCTTTCCTACAAACCGCCCCCAGCATCGCGCTTCACGGCGATTGCCATTTAGGCAACACCCTATGGCAGCAAGACTCACCTTTTTTTCTAGATTTTGACGATAGCATCACCGCGCCACCTGTTCAGGATATCTGGATGGTGGTACGCGGACGAGACAACGATGCCATTAAACAACGGAACTTATTATTGGAAGGTTATGAAGCTTTTCGTCCTTTCGACCGGCGATCCTTGCAGTATCTCGAACCGTTGCGAGCCTTGCGAATGATCCAATATTCGGCCTGGATTGGTCGGCGCTGGGACGATCCCTATTTCCCGAAAATCTTTCCGCATTTTGGTTCGACAAAATACTGGGAAGAAGAGATGCACTCGTTGCAGGAGAGCCTAGCGATTTTTCACGACAGCAACCATCCAACATATTGATTTTATTAGATTAATTCACTCACCTTTCGTGACCTTTTCGCCGATAAGATGAGCATGCGATCCCTATGGCTTGCGGCACTTCTATTCCTGGTTTCTCCGGCATTGGCCAAAGGGGACTCCTGCCCATCTAAGGGTAATGTAAAGTTAGCCGAGCCCCATTGTGAATTGCTAAGAGAGCCAATTTTCGAATTAGATAAAGTTGCTATCACAGCCAAAGAGAAATGCCTGTGTTTCTATCGTGAAGCTTACGCAATTGTCGATTTAGTAAATAAGTATGAAATGGAATCGGAAAATCTCGCGAAAGAGTTTTCAGCACAAACCGGGGCAGAAAACACCGGACAAGCGAATCAATCGCAGACGGTAATGTCGAACATCTCCCTACGCGCAAAACAGCACCACGGAAAATTCGCGCAAGAGTTAGAGGGGAAATACGTTCTCCTCAAAAGTTACTTCGACACCTATTTTCAATCGCTGAACAAACTCAATCAATTGGGCATGAGAAACGTGGGCAATGAAATCAGTGGCTTTCATCGTCCCGATTCAGAAATTCCAGCCCTATGGTCGGTATCTGTCGCAAATAAACAATTGAAAGATTTACAGCGAACCTATTTTGGGAAAGATGGAAAAGCGGGCTTTACCACCGGAATTCGCAAAGTCCACCGCGAAGCTCGAGTTGCCGAGGCATCATCAGGGCAAAAGCAAAAGCTCACGGCGGCCAGGGCCCTAAACGTCGGGAATGCAAGCTCCGTTAGTGCCGAAGACATTTTAACTGATCCCACTACTTCGATGTCTTCACCCCACTATGTAACTCGTGGAGCTGCCACCGTAGCCGGCGGCGCCACGGGAGTTATGATGGCCGGGGCGCGAGTGCTTCCCGGTGTGGCAGGCGTAACTGCTGCCGGAGTTGCTGAGTACATTTGGTATGAAAAAGTTGACCCCAACACCTTATTCGCCATCGGTGCAGGCGCCATTGTGGGGGCCGCCAAAGGAAGTGTGGCGGGGATAATCGTGTCGGGCGGAATTGGAACTTTACAATATGCCGAT
>CAYZLH010000556.1:0-1873 GCA_964478795.1 uncultured Bdellovibrionales bacterium
GACATACGGCGGGTGCCCCAATCTTCATAGTTCGCCAACTGACCTTGGTGAGCTTGGATGATTCCTTCCACTTTGGCTTTCAAGGCTTGCACTTGATCTTCGGAAGTACCAGCTTTGGCAATCACTGTAGTTTCGTAACTAGGCATAGAATAAAATCCTTTCAAAATTCGATAGAGGGTCTGCTTACCATAGACCAGGGAATTTTGAAAAGAGGAAAAACCCAAAGTTTCCTTAGGGGGAATTGAATAAGTGAAGGAAATCGAATAGCTTTTTGGCATGAGCTTAGCATTTTCGACCCTAATCCTTGCCGCTGGTAAGGGCACTCGCATGAAAAGCGACCTACCGAAAGTATTGCACCGCGCCTGCGGTTTGAGTTTATTGGCCCATGCCATTGGTGCAGCTCAGGCAGCTGGGGCCCAACGGCACGTTGTGGTGGTGGGCCATGGTGGAGAGTTGGTTCTCCAGGAATTAAAGGGGTTAGGACAAGACTTTGCCGGGGTTTGGCAGCGAGAGCAAAAAGGAACGGGACATGCGGCCCAACAAGCGGTCGCCGTAATCCAAGACAACGAAGATATTTTGATTCTCAATGGCGATGGTCCATTGCTGCAACCGGCTTCACTGCAAGAATACCTTGCTCAACATCGCCGAACGAAGGCTGAACTCACCCTGGGCGTCATGCGCCTAGCCAATCCCTTTGGCTATGGACGGGTGGTGGTTCAAGCCGGAAAGCTCAAACGAATAGTGGAAGAAAAAGAGGCCAGCACGAAAGAAAAGGAAATTTCCCTCGTCAATGGCGGACTGTATCTCGTGAAAGGGAAATTACTAAAATCTTTATTGGCGAAAATTAAGCCCAGCGCGAAGACCGGCGAGTTTTATCTCACGGACATTGTGGAATTGGCAGGCAAAGCGAAAAAGAAGATGGGAATATTTGAATTTTCATCGGAAGAGTTGGCCGGAGTGAACGACATGGAACAGCTCCATGCCGTGGAAGTGGTGCTAAAGCGGAGATTGTTTTCAAAGTGGATGAAAAATGGTGTGCGCATGGATGCCCCGGAAACCGTGATTGCGGATTGCACCGTGGAAGTAGAAGAGGGCGCGCACATCGGGGCCGGTGTTGTATTGACGGGAAACACCCGAATTGGCGCGCGCTCGCGGATTGAAGTGGGCTCGGTGATTCAAAATTCTCGCATCCATCCCGAAGTAACAATTAAAGCGTACTGCTACTTTGATCAGGCGGAAATCCACAGTGGGGCCAGCGTGGGACCGTTTGCGCACCTGCGTCCGGAATCGGTATTGGGAAAAAATACGAAAGTCGGAAATTTTGTGGAGATCAAAAAGTCGCGACTAGGGTCTGGTGCAAAAGTTAGTCACCTTTCCTATGTGGGCGACGCCATCGTGGGTGAAGAAGTAAATATCGGCTGTGGTTTCATTGCCTGTAATTATGATGGCATCAATAAACACCAAACGGTAATTGAAGACGGGGCCTTTGTGGGTAGTGATGTGCAAGCCGTGGCGCCGGTAACCATTGGCAAAAATTCCTACGTGGCGACGGGGACCACAGTAACTCGCAATGTGCCTCCCGGAGCTTTGGCGATCTCCCGGGTAAAACAAGAGAATAAGGAAGGGTATGCCGAAAAATTGAAAGCACGCATGCTCGCCATGAAAAAAAATAAGGGATAAAAATATGTGTGGAATTGTTGGTTATGTGGGCGATCGTGGAGCTCAAGAACTTATTTATAAGGGACTCGCCCGGCTAGAGTACCGCGGTTACGATTCCGCAGGGATTGCGGTGCTAAAAAAAGAAGGAAACGGATTTTCGACAAAGGTCATAAAGGCTCCGGGGAAACTGAAAGAGCTTAAAGCATATTGGCAA
>CAYZLH010000557.1:0-1865 GCA_964478795.1 uncultured Bdellovibrionales bacterium
TTTTATTCACCTGATTTCGGTGGGCCTTGGATTTATAGACGATGAAGGAAAAGATGGCCGTTTCGCCGCTATTCAACTTGCTCATTTTTTTAAATCCCAAGCCGTGCATTGGAAAATCATCCATGGCACATTCGTAATAACTGAGCGCACCGTGTTTCATCCACACACCACAACCCCGCACGGCCATTTTCTTATAGGCGCGCATATTCTTGCGTTTGATTGGAATCACATATCCATCTACGTAACGAGCCATCGTATTCTCCAAGTTGAGTTTGGAACAATTTTAGCTCAGCCGAATTATTATAACGAGAGAATTTCTTTGCGCGAGCGGGAATCAACCTTAAATATCGACTTTGGCGTTCGAGTATCTAAGTTTTCACTTCAAGAACCGAAAAAGTGCAATCTTGAATGCCTACCACTCAATTTCCAACTACCCATTTCCACAAATCAAATCCCAAACGCAAAGCCAAAAGAATTAGGATGAATCCAGAGATTAAAGATACCCGACTCATGGCCTTGGGACTACCAAGGAATCTATTAGCTGTGGAAGCTAAGGTGGCGAGACCAAAAAACCAGAGCGTAGAAAGAACGGAGGCGCCCAAGCCGAAGGCGAGTCTTTGTTCGATCAGTGAAAACTGCGCCGAATACCCTCCCACCAGGACCACCGTATCGAGGTAGACATGCGGATTTATCAGACTAAACCCGAGACTCAGGAAAATCGCCCGTCTGGTGCTCTTGGCCGATACCGAACTTGTGGAATACGGCTTCTGGACTCTCGACTCCGCAATTTTTCTGATGCCGCAGAAAAGAAGAAATGCCACGCCAAGTCCACCGAGGCCAATTTTTAAAAGGGGCACTCGCGCGAAAATTGTTGCCACGCCCAGAACGCCAACCAAAACCGTGTCGCAAATTGCTGAGACAAGTGCCACCAATAAGTGTCGCTCGCGGCGCAGGCCCGAATTTAGCACAAAAATATTTTGCGCCCCCAGCACCAGAATCAGACCGTATCGCCGCCAAATCGGCTTTTGCCGCCTACCGATAGCAATACTTGCACAAGTTGACCGAGCGAGTTCAGCGCAAGCAGGCCTTCCTAATTACGGTGTTTCCCTTCTGCCCATCAGGAAAAACCCATGCAATATCCACGGGTAAGTCGGTCAGCTTAAGGATTTCGCCAAATTTCGATACTTCAATCAAATTCTAATGGGTATTTCCTTTACTCTACCAGTGCATCGCGCTAGTTATGGCGCGCTATAACTAATCAGTAAAGGAATAACCCTATGAATTACCTTCTCTTAGTCTCCCTCCTCCTCTCCACCGATGCTTTCGCCACCATTCGCGAAGTTACGATCTCCGACTCCTGCGAAGAATCCCTAAAAGAACATGCCCTCAAATCTGAATACAAGTTCTTGGCAATTAAGGGAGAAACCCTGGCGTCTAAATTAGAAGCTGAAGTTTTCACCAGTTACTGGCCCGCAAAAGAAGACATGAATGTGTCGGTGCGAGTGGAAGATAAAGCCGACGGTCGCTACGTAAGCTATCGCGCCAAAGTGTTAAAAGTGGATGCACTTGCTTGCAAGATCAAGGTGAAGCGAGATGCCAGCACTGCTTGCCGCTATTCCACGGGCGATGGTCCGGATGGATTGAATGAAATCGCGGGACTTACTTTCAAAAGCGGAAAAAATATTTCCCCAGACGCAAAACTAAGTGATCTCGAAATTGCCCAAATCAAGATTTTTCTTGGCAATAATGAGAGCAACGAAAGCGTAAAAGAGCTTATCGCTAACACTGACGATGGCGAACTCAGCACCGGTGACCTGACCCCCAAAAACTGTACAGGGAAGTGTGTTACACTTTTGGTGCAGGAG
>CAYZLH010000558.1:0-1861 GCA_964478795.1 uncultured Bdellovibrionales bacterium
AGGCACTGCCAGTATCTGTTGCAGAAAGACCAAACTTCTTCATAGCTTCGAGAAAATATTTTGTATCTGCGCAACGAGCCGGAGACTCAATGCGAACCTCTCGCCCCAGAAATGTTGCTATCAATAGGGCCCGCAGGGTCTCGCTTTTCGACGATGGCAAATGTTTAGAAATTTTTTGTAAAAAAGATTCATTCGCACTTCCGCCAAGCCAAATTGCGGCTTGCCCACGGGCCTGGCGCTTCCACCACTCTGAGCCCGGAATATATTGAATCGAATGGCGAGTGCAGAATGCGGCAAGCGGCGACTCCTCGGGCGCCATATGAAACTGCGCATCTACGAGCGCGAGAGGACGGAAGCCCGGTGACAAACGAAACTCAGTTTCAAGAACCTCTGAAAGAGCAAATCCATGTTCCGGCGGCCAAGTGGCCACAATCACGCTTGGCGAATCCACGGGCGGACGATCGAGCTCGCCGCGATGGTTGCGTCGCCAAATAATAGCTTTCTCACCGAATTCTGCCGCCACGGCTTCACCTGCGCCGCCGCCGCCAATTACGAGCATGTTACGATTGTCTTCGACAGCACCAATTTCCTGCAAAATTCCTCGCACCGCTTTGCCATCGGTATTCGCAAAGAAATATCCTTTCATACCCCGTTTTTTGTAAATAGTGTTTAAAGCTCCAAACGACTTCCCACCAAGCTCGTCCTTTAGTTTTGCAAAGTAGGTCTTGAAAGGCTGGGTAACGCTAGCCCCTTCAATATTCGCGGCCTCCATCCAACGAAGTGTCGCTTCAGACCACTCGCGCTCCGCTCGGGAATTGGTATCGGCCGGAGGTGCCTCACTATGAAAGGGATCCTGGCAAGCAAGCGCGATATAGCGAGCATGAATACTTCGTGCGCGAAAAACTTCATTCCAGCGTTTTTCGCCATAGCGATTTTTTGGATTCGTTCCCCAAAGCAAATAAAGGAGCGGCAGCTTGCCCTTGGCAAAATATGGAGCTGCGTCCTTCCAGTTGTCCTGTCCAAGAGCCGTAGGCTGATTCGGATCGTAAGCAAAATAGCTGATATCGCCTGCTAGTGGCGACCAACGCCAAGCTCTCCCCGCGTTTCCCATAGCTACAACTATAGAAAGTGGCATTTTAGGAAGCGATTTTGAAAAACTAGCCAGAGAGTCGAGCTCAAACGGCCCATCTACGGGAACAGCAAATTTTAATCCATAACCAAAACGTGCCGCTCGCTTAACTATGGCGGGCGCAACCGATTCAAGTTCTTCTATTGAACCATGGTAACTAAAAAATGCATTGGCAAAGCCCTCACCCTCAGCCGATCGAGGAGAAATGGATTCACCCCAAATTTCTTTATTCGAAAACCAATCAAGGTCGACGGCATACCAGGGACGAAGCTTCGCGGCGGTTTGCCACCATTCCAGCCACGAGCGCAGTTCCCAATCGCACTCACCAGCCGCCCAGGGACCGCTATCCCGATGTCGCATCGTGAGAATAAGGCGAGAGGCCCACTCGAGAGGCAGGCTTTCGAGAAATGACAACGCAGTTTTTGGCCCAAGCTGGAGCGCATCTAGACGTAGCTCACAAATCACATGTGGCTGTGAGCGCATGACATCGGCCACACGCGCACGGAGCGCCTCTGGAGTGGCTTCTCGGCCGGTTACGCAGAGCCTGGGAATTTTTGTTTCTACTGAAAAGTCAGTCATATTGAGGTAAACGATTTATCATGAAGGGCAATAGCTTTGGCCGGATTTTTCGTATTACTACCTGGGGAGAAAGCCACGGCCCTGTGATGGGCGCGCTCATCGATGGCTGCCCTGCAGGGATACCGCTCTCCAGCGATGATTTTATTCAGGATA
>CAYZLH010000559.1:0-1857 GCA_964478795.1 uncultured Bdellovibrionales bacterium
TGATCACTGCCGGCAGGCCGTAGGTGGAGGCGTGCTTGCGATGAGCCGTGCCAAAGGCATCGGAGATGTAGACATCAGCCAATTTAGAAAGTTCACGGGAAAAATCCACGTCATTGGCTTCTTCTTCGGGGTAAAAGCGAATGTTTTCTAGCAAAATGACTTGGTGCTCTTTCGAATGATGAATCATCTGATGAACGCCATCACCGATGGCTTCGTCAGATAACAATACTTCGCGATCCAAAAGTTCCGCTAAACGTTTGGCCACGGGCTCCAACGAGTATTTGGCGGTACGCTTACCATCGGGACGACCCAAGTGAGAACAAAGAATGACCTTTGCTCCTTGGTCTAAGCAATATTGAATGGTCGGCAAGGCTTCGCGAATTCGGGTGTCTTCATCGATCACCTTATTTTCGCCCTCGCCGGAAATCGGTACGTTTAAATCCAGGCGCAAAAAAACTTTTTTCCCCTGTAGCTTTAGGTCTTTTACCGATTTTACCACTCCGGCCATTTTACAATCCTTTGCCAACGAGTACGGCTAGATCCAAGAGTCGGGCCGAATATCCGCTTTCGTTGTCGTACCACGAAAGAACCTTTACCATTTTTCCATCGCTGGAAACCATGGTGCAGTCAGAATCAAAAATAGACGAGTGCACATCTCCATTGAAATCACTGGATACCAAGGGCAGATCGGTATAGCGCAAAATTCCCTTTAAGCTGCCTTCGGCGGCCTTTTTCATGGCCGCATTTACTTCGGCCTTCGAGGTCGATTTGGCCAATTCTACGTTAAGGTCCACAACCGAAACATTCGGAGTGGGTACGCGCATGGCGAAACCATCCAATTTCCCTTTTAACTGTGGCAACACCAAACCGATCGCCTTGGCGGCACCGGTGGAGGTAGGGATCATATTGACCGCAGCGGCACGAGCGCGGCGCATGTCTTTGTGGGGTAAATCCAAAATTTTTTGGTCATTGGTATACGAGTGAATCGTCGTCATCAAGCCTTTCACGATCCCAAAATTCTCGTCGAGGACTTTAGCTACTGGAGCCAAGGCGTTGGTAGTGCAGCTAGCATTGGAAATGATGTGATGCTTCTTGGCATCATACACTTCTTCATTGATTCCCATACAAATCGTGGCATCCGCGTCTTTCGAGGGAGCGGAGATAATCACTTTCTTCGCGCCAGCGGCTAAGTGCAAGGCAGCCTTTTCGCGATCGGTAAAGGCGCCGGTGCACTCGAGGACTACATCTACGCCCCAATCTTTCCAAGGAAGTTTGCTGGGATCTTTATCTTCCGCAATATGAATTTTCTTTCCGCGAATAATCAGACCACCGTCTTTCACAATCACTTCTTCGTGCCAGGGACCGTGTACAGAATCAAAACGTAGGAGGTGGGCATCAACATCCACCGGAGAAAGCGAGTTAATGGCCACCACTTCTAAACCATCTTCGATAGCCAAACGCATGGCTTTTCGACCAATTCTGCCAAAACCATTGATTGCAATTCTCATCGTGACTCCTTTTCGTAATTGCTTGCAGTTGTTGCACAAAAACCCCAATTCGGTCAATGCGAATACAGCGCGTCATCCTCGAGCTTTTGCCGGGATTGAGGTAGAGTCATTTCATGAGCACAGTCTATTCGCCTTTTGTTTCCGAATTAAAAGAGAAGATGGAGTTTGAGGGGTCCTTTTTGGTGAAAATTATCCAGTTATATATGGATAAAAATGGCCGCCCCTATTTAAACCTGATTTTGATGGATCGCACCGGTGAAGTGGAAGCCCGCTCCTGGGAAAATGCCAATAAACTCTATGAGGAAATCAAACCCCAAGACGTGGTGAAAATCGCCGGGAAAGTGAATGT
>CAYZLH010000560.1:0-1856 GCA_964478795.1 uncultured Bdellovibrionales bacterium
CATTGACCGGCCTTTTGCTATTCTCTCCGACTCCAGCGACTGCTGAAGAGTTCACGCAAGCCGGTGCCCAAAATACCGCCGCCAATCTTAACAACCGTGGCTCCGATGATAGCTTAGAAGCTTCTTCCAATTCGGCCATGGTGGCGATCATGAATTTAGCGGCGCTCAATATTCCTGGTGCCTTTTCTAACGGCTACCGCGCCTACGGCCAATACATTAATTCTGAAAAGCTCGATGATTTGGAATCCAAAAACCTCCGTCGTAAAAACAGCATGGCCAGCGTTGGCGCTGGAATGACTGGCGGAATGAATTCCTCCACTGGCAGCGGCGGAAAAAATGGTGGCGGAATTACCGGCACAACTTTTAGTCGATTGGACCCTGCCTTTATGTACAAAGGTGAAGCCAATGAAATCGCCTCGGAATTTGAAAAACGCAGTGGGATGAAGCGCGAAGATTTTCTCCGCCACTTAGGTAGCGCCACCGATAGCGACTTCAATTTTCAAGATCCAAATTTGCTGCAAAAGCTTGAGGGTCGATTTGAAATGTTTAAAGCTGGCATAAAAAATCCAGACTTCAAATCTGGACTAGAAAAAGCAGCTTCCATGTTCAATTCCACAATGAGAGCGGAAACATTGGCAAAAATCCAGGCATTCTACGATGAAAACCGTGGCGGCAGCGGCGGCTCAGCAACTGCGCTAGCCCAAAATTCAGCAGCTGAGGGTGGCCCCGTGGGGATAACTCCATCGGCCGTTTTGCCAGAAAATAACGCCAAACCCACGCAGTTAGCCGAAGAAAAATCGCGCGCGCCAGCGTCTGATTCAACCATGGGCAAAAGTCTGTTTATCGGGATCTCCACACAAAATCCGCAAGACACTTTGAACGAACTTTTAAATTCGCCCACCGCTGCCGATACCGAAAGCATCTTCAAAAAGGTATCAAAAAAGTATCGCTTACTTACTCCCGCCTTAGTGGGAAGAATCCACTCACCAGCCAATTAATATTGAAATATTTTGGGCTACGGAAAAAACCTGCCATAATCTGTGAATGGGCGTAGCTTCTTTGCAGGTTTTTGGACTTTCCCTTCCGTTATATGGAATTTTTTTGTCACTAGCCCACTTCATTGGCTTTTTCTTATTACTTTGGCAAGCGAAGCGAGCACAGAAACGCCCCGAAGATTTCGTTGACCTTGCTTTTTTTGTAGCCCTCGCAGGTTTGATCGGCGGAAGGCTTGGCTATATATGGGATCATCCGCTCGAATTTTCCAATTGGCGTGATGTGATCGATTTAAATCGTGGTGGTTTATCTTTCTTCATGGGATTTGCTTTCGCGTTTCCCGTCTATTTTAGCGTTTTAAAATGGAAGAAGTTAAATGTTCTCGAAACTTCAGATTTTCTTACTCCCGTTTTACCGGCATCATTGGCAATTCTCCGGTTAGGCTGCTTTAGCGCTGGCTGCTGTTATGGCACGTCTACTGCTCTCCCATGGGGCGTGATCAATCACTTTTCCGGCCTCCCCGCGTCGCTGGAAGCAACCCCCCTACATCCAGTGCAACTTTACGAAGCGCTGTTTTTGTTTTTATTGGCTGGCGTCTTCTTTTGGCTACCACGCCAATGGAGAATCCCTACCGGCGCTAAAGCCGCAGGCTTTTTGCTTCTCTATAGTTCGTTTCGAATCGCCACTATTCCATTACGGGGAGATCTGGAGCGAAACCCCTACCTGGGAATTTATACGGTTTACCTTACCTCAGGAATTTTGTTTCTTAGTTCGTTACTAGTGATTGTGTATCTTTACCGAAAAGATCCGTCAGCTCTTCAATAATCCCTCGGCCCGAAATGCTTCTTGCACAGCCGGGCGTT
>CAYZLH010000561.1:0-375 GCA_964478795.1 uncultured Bdellovibrionales bacterium
AATTGCTTTCAATAGGGCTTTGAATTCACTAGCAGAAAAATCCTTTATCTTTTTCGCGTCTTTAATGCCGGTTCTTTTTTGCAGGAAGCGCAAATAGAGCGCTGTATCATTTTCCTCCTCTGGGGCATAATTCTTGATCATCCCCTTGAGGTCCTTATTGCCATGACGATTCTTTAGCGAATCCTGCAGTGCATTACGGCCAGTTTCAACATCTGGAAATACCGCAAATCCACCTGCAACGCCGATTTGGTTGTTTCTCCTGGTGATACTTCCTTGTCTCAAGTTTCCGGGATTATTATTTCTTAAATTCCTGCTTCCACCGGAACAGGTGAACCGCTTTCCTTTTTCATCGATGTAAACCACCGTATTTTTTGT
>CAYZLH010000561.1:403-1851 GCA_964478795.1 uncultured Bdellovibrionales bacterium
CTCAGCTTTAATGAAACGCGCCATGATAGTTCCCACCAATTACCGGACTAATTTATAAACTCCTGACTGACTTTCCGATTCAGCTCCCCTACAAAAATCCGACACTGAGACTCCTCCATCCATACGTTCCAACTGAATGCGGCATTCAGGATCTGAGATCCAGGTTGCCAAATTACCGTTCAGCTTCGCAACAAAAAAAGCCGTTGCATTTTCACGATCTTCCGGTGACTGACCTGACCTCACTATTGTTGCGAAAATCCCTTCGGGATCCCATTGGTCAATATAAAGGTCATGCAAACCGTTCGTTTGAACATACTTTCCGCTCCATTCTTTTTTCTGAGAAAGGAACCTTCCTTTAACGTCCATAGACTTGGTCGAGGAAGTACAGCTTTGTAAGAATAAAGCACATCCTAAGAAAAGAAACATTTGCATAATACCAATCACCACTCCTATCGGGCAGAATTTTGAATCTTCTCACCCAGAAAAACTAAATTACTCCAAGCTTTTTCAAATTCGAATAGCTCAAAATCCTTCGGACGCAGAACTGGCCGCAGCTCCGTTTCTACCTGTGAAAGCATTTGACTTTTCCTGTTAGTATCTAGTGTAGGTTTGCCATTTCCAGGGATGCTCAATTTTTTCAGGACCAATTCTTGAAAGATCGGATCAAAAAAATCGATTCTCTTTTCTTTTATAGCAAAATCAATATCAAACAAATCTCTGATGGCAGGGGTATTTCTCGAAAGAGCGGCACGCATTTTCTCTGCATATGCTTCTTGGATATCCAGCACCCTTACATCAAATGGCTCCAGCCAAGGAAGTTCTCGAAAAGGGTCGAGAACTAAGGTCCGGGCTGCGGCAATTGTTGTTTCTTTGAGCACTGGCTCTCGTAATCCGATTTCCATGCGAATCAACCCAGGCATGGAAGAAAGGCAGGATTGATATTCTACCTCAGCATTGTACTGAGTCGACTCATTTGACCCCGTCAACGCCCTTCTGAGTCTGATTTCAGATATAAGACCTATCACTGTAATCAAAAGATTTTTGGCCGGCTCTATCAAGCGCCTTCTGGCCGGTCTATTTGCGTTGATTGAAATAGAAACTGAAAAATCTAAATCCTCGCTTAGACGGTAAAAGCCCGCGTGGACCTTGTTCAAACTTGTCCCACCTTTGAACACAAGCTCGTGTCCGTCTAATTTATAGAGTTCTCTCAGAATTAGGGAACAAAAATAATCCTTTTCTATTAAATCAGGAGGAAATTCTGTCCGCGCAGCGGTGAACTGAATCCCATCTCGAAAAACGTTTCGTTCAGAATGAGGAAAATGGCTTGCGAGTGCCGTACGTGAACCTTGCTTATCTTTCATAATTGTTCACCCCAATTGATGAGTACACCCCACTTCGAATTTGTTTTCCCAGAAACTCTTTTTCCGGGAACTAACGGAATGAAAGAT
>CAYZLH010000562.1:0-1850 GCA_964478795.1 uncultured Bdellovibrionales bacterium
AGGGAGCCGATTTCATTGCGCAGCCAATCTCCACCTAAACGATATACGTATTTTCGGCAATCCGCTGTCTCCGCAAATGGCAACAATACCGCTGCTTTTGCTAGAATTTCGGGCTCCTGAAACCAAGCTTTCCATTCGCGCCGCCAGTATTCCCCTCGCTCCACCGAGGAGAGAGCGGGAATTAATAAAATTCCCCAACGGCGAAGAGGACGCTGAGATCCATCATGATCTAGATGTGAGCGATCTCAGGCCAACAAAGCCTTTGCAATTCGCCGAATCTGTTCGGCATGTTTTTCGGCCGATTGGGGATCATTACGCAAAATATACCAAATCACCTCCACGAAACGATGATACCGAACGACGTCACTCTCAATCACCGTCAAAAGTTGCGGAAAAATATTTTCGGCCGTGGCATTTGTATTAGGTGTAACATTGGGAATTTCGCCAAGCGGCTGAAGTACTTCTTGAATCGTTTTTGCTAAGACTTCCTCTTCTCCCGCTAAAATCCTTTGCACTAAATCTAGGCCTACTTGGTATTGCAGTAATTCCGGTCCACCCTTGATTTTTTCTACAGTAGACTGCAGCTGTGGAATACGAATTCGCACCGTACCACCATCACAAAGCGCGAAGAAAAAATCGGCCTGCTTGATATTTACTTTCTGGGTGTAGATCTTCCCCGTCCAAATCCTTCCCACATGAGCTTGGCGTGCGTAAATGGCTGCAGGTTGGGCTGGATTTTTGCCGGCCTTCAATTCGAAGGGCAATTGAATCACAAAATACCCTTCAATCGTTTGCAAGGGCGCCTGCTGAAAGATCGGAACATTTGGGAAGCTCAGATCGAAATCGCGGTTCGCATTCAGCCAGTCAAATACTCTTTGTGTGACTTTCATCGAAGCAGCTTCGATACAAGCTTCGCCCAAATAAGCTAATCCATTCGAAAGATTTTTTGTTTCTATGCCTTGGGGATTCCCTTGGCTTTCATATTTTTTCACTAACTCCAAATTTTCCTGCAGCTTCTTCCGCGAAATCCCCACTCCCTTACGGTCAATTAATCCGGCAAGGTTTCCCTGAAGATCAAAAACTTCCATGATATCGCCGCGCCCTTGGAATTCCTGATGCTCAGAGGAAAAATTGGCCTGGCGATAGCCAGTTTTCTTCTGTGACGAAGTGGTAATTTTTGAATTTCGCAGTTCCTTAAGCTCGAGTTGAGTTTCGGAAATATAGGAAAACTCTTTCAGTATCCACTGATCGATATCCGCTTTCCCGACTCCTTGGAGAAATGGAAAATCTCGCTCTAAAGCCGAATAGTCTGCCCAAACTAGTTTAGCCCCAGGAACAAAGACCAAAGAATAAGAGTCCAGCGGCAAAAATCGCTCAATATCGACCAATTTTTGCGGACGAAAAAAAATCACAGAGCGCTGCCTCGCTCCCGAGAATTTGCCAGCTCCATGGCATAAGCCAAGGCGATTTTGGAAAAGACCAAGGAATGCCGAAAGCTAATAGTGGAATCTGGCAGATCTTTATCTGTGTGAATTTTACGGTTCATCGTGGAGGTCGTGGCTTCGAATGGAAGTAAAGTAGAATATCCCTGGCGATACCAGGAGGCGTGATCACTACAAGCGTAACCACATTTATCCTCGACCAAGCGCACTTGCAGGTAGAGATCATTCACTTCCGTCAGCAATTGGCGGAGCCAAACTGAAGTTAAGTCAGTCACATTGCCAATCACAAACTCACCACGACCGGGAAAACTAGTCATGTCTAGTTGCAACACCGAGACAACATCAATTTTTTCGTTCTTGTATTGCGCGGCGATTTCCGAAGAGCCAACTAATCCTTGTTCTTCGGCC
>CAYZLH010000563.1:0-1841 GCA_964478795.1 uncultured Bdellovibrionales bacterium
GAAGCAAAGGATGCTGCCGTTTTCTCGCCCCGCTGAGCGCTCATAGCATAGCCTTCAGGTCGGGCGCTTTTGCTGCCAAGAACAACCAGAATGGCAAAAACCACGTGTAGGGTG
The DNA here is from genome assembly GCA_964478795.1 of uncultured Bdellovibrionales bacterium. Taxonomy (GTDB): domain Bacteria; phylum Bdellovibrionota; class UBA1018; order CAIPTA01; family CAIPTA01; genus JAKFYM01. The sequence goes on from CAYZLH010000563.1 coordinate 115, forward strand.
AGCGTCAGTAAAAGACCGGCCTCAATCGTATAATAAATTGCCTTATTGCTTGTGATTCCGTGCCCGTAGGCGTTGAAAGCATCCGGACTCACTAAATACAATAAGTTTCCCAGCATGTGACCAGCCACGAACCCACACCAAGCGAGTCCGGTGATGGCCATCATTTGCTTTTTGCCGATGGACGAACAGAGATAGGCCATGAAGAATCCCCTTAAATATCTGATATGTGCGTTCCAACACCATACCAAAACCTTTTGAATTTTGGGAGCGAGAGTTTTGCCGCATCGTGCCTCCTCGGTCGGCCCTCACGACGCTCTGCAAATGTTTAGGTAGACATACCTAATAATTAGGTATACTAACCTAATTATGAAGATACCCCCATCCACCAAAGATAAGATTCTCCACACCGCCCTAGATATTTTGGAAAATAACGGAATCCAAAATCTTTCTCAACTCTCTGTGGCAAAAAAGCTCGGCATCTCGCAAGGACAACTGACCTATCACTTTAAGAAAAAATCCGACTTGATTTTGGCCTCGGCGCAAACACTCTTACAATCCTTTCTTCAGCAATATGACAAAAGCGATGGTCCCTCCCTTTTGCCGCTACTCCTGGAGTTCGTAAAGCTTCGTTCCCGCGCCCGGGCCATGTTTGGCCTTATCTTGGAGGCCGATCTTAATGCCGAACTCAAAAATTCGCTGGTAGAACAGGGGAGAAAGAACCGCGAGTTGATTGCCTCGGCGCTGGGGAAAAATGCCGAACATTCATCAGTGACTCACGTTCACGCCCTACTAATTGGCTTCGGCGTGATGTATTTCCTCACCGACGACAAATCACTCCGGGCAAAACTCGACACAGACTTCCATGAAATCTTTCGATCGTTTGGCAAGAGGAGGAAAAAGAAATGAGCCTGCAAATATCAGAGCTGAGTTTTGCCGCAAGTACGTTTCTACTTTTATCAATATTTCTAGCAAGGGCCATAATTTTTGCGGGCGGAGCTCAGGCTTGGATCTCACTTTCGCCTCGCGCGAAGCATCACCGAATCATCTCTGCGGAATACGAAAGATTATCCCGCGGGCGGGAGATTCGCCGTGGCCTCGGTGTAATCCTTTTCGACGCCATTTTTGTAACCTCATTTGTACAGCTGGGTTTTTTAAGAATTCTACCGAATCCCCTTTGGTACCAGCCGCTCCTGACCTTTGTCGCCTTTTTTGTATGGTTCGAACTTTACTTTTATTTTTCCCATCGGCTCATCCATCACCCAAAACTTTTTTGGATTCATGCCGCCCATCATGAAGGGCGAGGTACATCCCCCTTTACCAGTTTGTCGTTTTCGCTAATGGAACGACTAGTGCTTTTGGTGGGCGCCATTGGAATACCGGCGATCGTCTCGCAGTGGATCGCCCTACCCGCCGCAGGAATTGGTCTCTATTTTCTCGTCAATTACGTGCTGAACGTTTACGGGCACATGAATCATGAGATTTTACCGGAAAGGCTTCTAAAGCATCCGAAATTTGCCTGGGTGAGCACGGCCACATCTCATTCCTTGCACCATCTCCGATATAAAGGAAACTACGGCCTCTTCACCAGAATACTCGACGAAAAGCTCGGAACGAGTTTTACCGACTATCCAGAAATCTTGGACATGGTGAAATCTCAGCGGCCCATTTCCGGCACATCCCGGTATAAAAATTCAGCCGCTGAATCAATTCACTAAGGCATAACTGTG
>CAYZLH010000564.1:0-1838 GCA_964478795.1 uncultured Bdellovibrionales bacterium
GTTTATGCCCTTTTTTATTCACCGCTTCCCACCACTAAGAGTGAAGAACCTAAATTTGCACACGGAGCGTAGCGAAGTGCCTGCTAAGGTGAGGGGCAGGAGCCCCGAATGAATCCCGTTCGCGTCCACGATTTATGCTGCCTCCAGAGGAGCAATATTAAACGGATATTTCTCAATATCAATTTGTGGGTGCCGGCGTTCGAACAGAAATTGGAGACATCCAAAGGGGCACACAAACAATACATTGGAATATTGGAATCAATTTACTTCGAGCGGTTGATGAAGAGTGCTCGATATTATCTTTACATGTTCAGAATGGGCGGAGTTTGTGTAGTCGATTGTGTAGTCGTGATCGGTGACCGTGAAAATTCCGGATTTGCCAAAAGAGAATTTAGTCCATCGAATCCTTGCCACATGGAAGTCAAGGCTCTCTCACCTTGGTGCTCATACTCGCCGTAACGGAAATACACTACCGGTCGAAGGGCCCCCTTATTGGCGGCCACAGTGTGGGGCATCATGCTATGAAAAAGTACCACGTCGCCGGGATTTGCATAAAGGGGCGTCATGGTGACCGGAATTGTATCGATCAGTTCATAATAAGCGTCCTTAGAGTTAGCCACAAAAACGTTATCTTTCCAAAAGCGGCGCGCATTCCTTTGAAAAAATTTTTCCACTTCCCAGTGGCCTTTTGGGGCTACCAATAATTCGCCAGTGTCCTTTTCGGTTTTAGTAACAAAAATTCCCATGATGATTTTGAACCATGGAACTTTATCAAAGGTTTGTCCGCGCACGGTTACGTGATTTTGACCGTCAATATGAAACTTTTTCCAACGATGGCTATTTGTTTTTATGTTTGAAACTTGAATAAAACTTAAGTGGGATTGGTCGCCCAAAATCTGCGCGGAGATTGGGGCCAACAACTTCTCAAAAGGGGCAAAGCCTGGATGAAATCCTTCGTAACGATTGTACCAGGTTTCGTCTGGTTCCAAGAATTGGTTTTGCCGCAGAAAATCTAAAAGTGCATTCGGCTCTTTTACAAATCTGGGAAGGTGAACAAAACCTTGATCGTAGAATTCCCGTATTTGTCCATGGCTCAACATTTACTCTCCAAGTCCATATGAAGTTAAAAATAGGCTAGCCGAGAGGCGCTTAGAGTGTCAAGAAGCCGCAGAGTTCAATTGAGGGTGAAGTGAAAAGGTGAGCCTCTCAATAAAATTTTTCGATAAAGGCAAAATCACGTGACTCTCTCTGCGCGATAGTTTTGTTTGCACGCGAATTCAGCTGTTTTAAAAATGTAAACAGGAAATTCCCAGATTGGCGGCCAACATTTGACAATGTGATGGAATGCCGTTAGCCAATGCAGCATGATTTATTTCATTTTACTTTCCGTTTTTGTGTTCGCTGCGGACGACCTAACCCCTGATCGATGGGGGACATTTTGTCCTGCTGGCTATACGGATTCAGCGCCCAAAGATTTTCATACCAATTTGTCCCTAAAATTTTCAGCAGAAAAAAAAGAAGAGTTGCACGGAATCGTTTGTGAACGATTTGATGCAAAGACGAGTGAGCTGAAGGCTCGTTGGAATTTGTATTTTTGCGAAGACTTGAATCTAAACAATTATGCCGATGACGAGTTTTATGTTTCCGTTACTCCGTGGTTTCAGTTTCATCCAAATTATAAGCGAGCAGAGTTTCTATTATTCCCTAAATATACAAAATGGGTGCGCCATCGTTTGCCTGTACAGGGAAAATTCGAAGAAGTAATGACCTTACACTTTATGCGGAATCACGAGTCTGAGATGGAAATCATTTTTCAAAACTCTTCCTTAGACCAAAAG
>CAYZLH010000565.1:0-1831 GCA_964478795.1 uncultured Bdellovibrionales bacterium
TGATACAGCGCCCTTTCAACCAAGAATTGAGAGAATTTGAAAAATCTGTTCTGATGGAACTTTAATCCACTAGTCGATGGCTTTGACAGGGTGCTAAATTTACCGAGAAGGACGGCCGTATGTTTCTGTTTTTATTGATTTTGAGCTTAAGTGCCTGGGCCGCACCAGATGTATCGCCGCCTACGGCGGAACTAGTTTTGGGTTCAGTGTCGTATCTAGGGAAACCCGTACGCGTTGGTTCGCAATTTTATGGAAAAGGAGAACTGGTAACTAAAGAAAAGTCTTTTTTACGAATCGTTGTTCCGAAATGGTCGAGCGCAATTGCGATTGGGCCCAATACGTCCATGGAATTAAATTTTCAAAAATCCGATCAACACAAAATAAAGCGCTACCAACTCAAAAATGGAATTTGTCGTTGGATTTCTAAACTAAAAAGTAAGGATAAAAAAGCTAGCCAGGTTTTTACGAAATCGGCGGCCATGGGGATTCGCGGAACAGATTTTGAAATTTCTCACGACGAAAAAACTGACGCCACAAAGGTTATTGTGTTCAGTGGCGAGGTAGAATTGAAGTCTGAGTATGATGCCACAGCGACGATAATTCGCGCTGGTCAATGGAGCGCGGTTGGGGGAAGCTACGGCAAGAGTGTGCAACCAGCACAAAAACTATCAAGTCAAGAATTAGAAACGATGAAAAAAAATCTGCAAGAACATATTGGCCAAGCGCCTGACGAACTTAAAGAGGTAAGTTACTAAAAAAAGGCCCCCGTTTCATGGGAGCCTTCGGATACCTAGTGTTTGCCACCAGTATACTATCTGGGGGGAGCACCGGGAATGTGACATTCGGCTAACTGATTACGATCCGAGATGCACGGTTTCTTTCTCACGCAATACGCCTTCATGCAGCGTACCTCCTCTTTGTAAAATCACAGACAGACCTGAAAGCCTGGGACCCGTTTTGCACACTGGGCAAAAGCGATGTTTTAAATACTGCCGCGTTTTTTGATTTCTGAATATTTACTGCGGATGGCATCGAATAAAGTGCCACCCTCTTCACTATGGATATCGCTACCCATTTCGTCGGCACTGGCGAGATCACGGCCGCCTTCATCGAAACCGCCCTCTCCCAACACACCGGCATCGCCGGCAGAGAGATCGGCCAATTCAGAGGATTTGCTTTTCAAACCAAGGAAAGGTTTACCGCCACTGCTTCCGCCGCCGCCGATCTCGAAGTTACTAGGATCCAAAATCCCTGAGGTTTTATCGCCCATCTTGGACGCGCCGGAGCTATCACCTTTTCCTCCGGCTCCGCCACCCATAGAGGAAGCTCCGCTTGCGCTCACGACGCCTGCGCCGCCACCGCCAGTGCTACCAGGGTTGGAGCCACCCAGAGCTTCTGCAAGCGAAGGATCTGGAGCAAAGTTTTGCGCTTCGAAACCAGGCGCATAGCCGGAAGCTGCATTCGTGCTTTTGGCGATATCCGTAGATGCACCACTACCAAAGTCAATGGCTCCACCCGCTAAAGCATTAGGACTCTGCGAGAGTTTACCCGCGGAAAGTGCAGCGGGCTTAGAAACCGTAGAAGGATACGAACTTGAAGGCGAAACGGATGAGGGCTGTTGCTGCCCAGCCATCATTTGCGCCAACGGTCCGAGGGCCTGAGCGGCCTGACCTAACATCGAAGCCATGTCGCCCAAGGAAGATCCCGACGCCTCTTTTTCTTTTTTCACTGCCTCGGCGATCTGATCACCATCTGAGCAAGCGGTCTTTAATTGACCGGCCGAAGCTCCGTTTTTTGCACCACTACAAGCACCGCTCTCTGCCTTGTCAGC
>CAYZLH010000566.1:0-1826 GCA_964478795.1 uncultured Bdellovibrionales bacterium
CACTGCCATATAAGCAATTACCAGTTTTAAGAGCAGGGTTTGTAACTCATCGCCATAGGGTTTTTCGGTGACGCCATTCACTGCAGCCATCAACAGAAGCGGCGGAATGATTTCTAAGCCATCCACCACTACTAGGGCGGTAATTCCATAGACGTAAAACTTCCGGTACTTGCGAAAATAGAAACGAAACACTCGATAGTTTTCGCGCCATTCTTGTAGGAGTTTTATGTTCATGGAGAGTGGTTAGATTACCTCTCAAACTTCGGCAAAATCAACAAAACGAAAATCCTCGGGTAAGGGTGCGCAAAAGGTTTTTCCGAGGAGCTCCAGTTTCCAAGCGTGCAGCAAAACTCGCTTCGCTGAAGGGTGTTCGATACCGTAGGCTTTATCCCCTAAAATCGGCAGCTTATTTTCTGATAGGTGCACGCGAATCTGGTGGGTGCGCCCTGTCTTTGGTTTGGCTTCGATCAAACTAATTGGTTTTCCTTGAAGAATTTTTTGGTCCAGGGCGCGCACTTCCGTTTCCGCATATTTGCCCCCTTTTTTCACGCTACAGATCAAACGTTTGTTACGGGGGTGGGTGCCAAGAAAGCTTTTGATTGTCATTGATTGACTCAGTGCGCCACTGGAGATCGCCAAATAGGTTTTTTGCACTTCCCGATTTTGAAAAGCTTGGGCCACAGCAGCATTGGCTTCTTTTCGTTTCGTAAACAAAATCGCTCCCGAAGTATCGCGGTCGAGCCGATGGTGAATGCCGAGGTAGATTTCGGAAGGCTTTTTCTTTTCGCGTTTCGCCAAGAACTCCTGCACCGCCAAAGCTAAATGAAATCGCGTATTATCGATGGTTTCATGGGTAGGCAAATGCGGGGGCTTGTTGACCACGATCCAATCTCTATCTTCAAAGAGAATCCGCGTGGCTTCGAGTTCGCGCAGTTCTTCCACCGGTTTTTCCCGCAATAGGATCCGGATTTTGTCGCCCACCCGCAGTGTTTTGCTATTCATCCGGCAGCGCTTTTGATTGACGTAGACCGCGCCCTCTTCCACTAACTTGCGGGCCTGGGAGCGCGAGATCTCCGGTGCTAGTTGGGCAATCACCTTATCCAAGCGCGGGTCCACCGCTTCTTGTTCTAGGCGTAGGTCCAATGTTTTCATGGGATTCTTCTACCGCCCTGCTTCAAAAATCTCCAGCTCTTTAGACGAGAAATCTCCCTTGTGGCCCACGCGGAAGGGAATTAAGATCCAGGTTCCAAAAACTGGAGGTTGTTTCATGTCTCAGCCACAAGCCCTGGAAGCCGTAACGATTTTGGGTTCTGGACCCGCTGGATTAACGGCAGCTATTTACGCCGCCCGCGCCGATTTGAAGCCATTGCTAATTCATGGCGGACAACCCGGCGGCCAACTCACCACCACCACCGAAGTAGAAAATTTTCCGGGTTTCGCCCTTGGCGTGATGGGCCCTGAATTGATGGAGCAATGTACAAAACAAGCGGAGCGTTTCGGTACCCGTTTTGTGCAAGCGCAAGTAACAAAAGTGGATCTTTCCAAGCGTCCCTTCACCGTTACGCTAGACAACGGAACTTCTTTTCAGACGCAAACGTTGATCGCCGCCACCGGGGCTACAGCGAAATATTTGGGCTTGCCCAATGAGGCGAAGTTAATTGGCAAAGGCGTTTCCGCCTGCGCAACCTGCGATGGTTTTTTCTTTCGCGGACACGAGATCGCCGTGGTTGGGGGTGGGGATACCGCCGCTGAAGAAGCCACCTTTTTGACGAAATTCGCGAAAACAGTTTACCTCATTCACCGACGGAATGAGTTGCGCGCTTCGA
>CAYZLH010000567.1:0-1825 GCA_964478795.1 uncultured Bdellovibrionales bacterium
GGAAACGGATCCGGAAGGACTAAAGTCTTGCCGAGAAAATTCGCGAAAAAATAAAGTAAAATGACCTACCGCTAAAAAAATGACGACTCGCAAATACGATTTTGTGTTTGCCAATGTTTTAGCTCCCGTACTTTTGGAAAAACGGAACGAACTAATAGACGCTGTGGGAGCGGGTGGTGTCTTGGTACTCTCGGGAATTCTCAAGCGTGAGGCCAAGACTTTTGCGAAATCTTTTTTTCGGCAGAAAAAATTTGAAGTACTTACTGAAGGGGACTGGGCTGCTCTAGTGTGGAAAAATTAACAGAAGCGGCCGAAACTTCCGGTATTAGGCAAGAAACATTCTTTAAAAACATGGGCTTTAGTTTGCGTTGTTCTTCTCCTGCGATATCTCGGAAGAATTCGATCTCGGTTAACATCACAGCTCCAGCGTAAGAGTCTGTGGCCGAATTTAATCGTTTTTCTAAAATAACTTCAAAACTATAGCCGACATCTCCGAATCTTTCGATGGATCGTAAATAATCCTGAAACGGATTGCTGCGTTCGATTGCCGCCATTTTAGTTTTACGACTCGGATCTGTTTTCCCATTCAGCAAAAACTGAATCGACACTTCTTGTTCGGACACTCGATGTAAAAGATGGCCAACATTCTTTCCTTGCCAACAGATCAACTGGCCACCCACTGGTAAAATGTCATCATAGCGGAAGATGCGAATCTGCAGATTATTTGCATCTTCAACGGTGAGCTGAGGAGATGGATACGTAGCCGGTTCCGCCCAGGCGGGTAGCGAAAGGAGCGAGCAAAATAGGAGAACAAAAGTCGAGATCATTGGGGAAGATGGTCATACCAAAAAAATATGACGCAGGCAATCATTGGTGTGTTTGCCGGGCGCATAGGCTGGGTAAATTTTACTTGCAAGTTACGGAAATGAAAGGCGAACAGGCGCCAGACTAACAGGTTCGAACGGCGGCGACTTTTCTTTTCTTTTGCCACTTGGCGCGCAATTTAGGGGATCTTAGGCATTCACTCATTTTTAAAATGCGATTTACATAATTGATATCGCGGTTGTAGTGAAAGAGCGCATTCTCATGGGAGACTCGATCCTTGTTTTTCCAGCCATTGACCGAAAGATAGTTGGCTACGCTATAGATGGAATCATCGGCGTGGAAAAGGTTGGGTTGCTTTTTGCGGCCCTTAGCCCAGCTCAAATAACTGGAAGGCAGAAACTGGGCCATGCCGAATGCGCCAGAAAAAGAGCCGCGTAAAGATTCTGCATTCTTAAATCCACTTTCGTGAACTTCTTCCAAGGCTATTAACTCGTTAACTGCCCATTCGGCTTTGGCTTTCGAACGAGAAATAATTCGTGCCTCCACATCGGGGGTGAACTCCTTCGACTGTAACTTCGCGGTCTCCATGGTTTGTTCGAGAATAGTCGGAAAATCCGCTTGGGCGATGCTTAGAAATGCGCTGCCCACATGGAAAGTCCCGGCATCGCGACCATACTTTGTTTCCACCCACAAAAGAGAAGCGATAACTTCTTTCGGCACCGGAAAACTTTGTTCTACTTCACGGAAAACTTTTCGATTTTTCTTTATAAATAAATCGACACGTTCGAGCTCCCATCCGGGAATACGCAGGTCGGGTTTTGGACGCATCTTGAGAAAGCCAAGAAGATTTAGCTCTAGTACTTTCGAGCGGTTGTGACTTTCATAGGTTCGCTCTAAAAGTGCCAAAAAATTTTCACTGGCTCCTTTTTGGCGCAATTTCTCCAAAGCATAATCTACAGGACCACTAGAAGCCAATGCACGGTCGGCCCCGGTGGACGTC
>CAYZLH010000568.1:0-1823 GCA_964478795.1 uncultured Bdellovibrionales bacterium
AAATTCGCGCCTCCAGCTTTTGCCCTTTTTGAAAGTCCGATTCAAGTTCGGTGCGAAAACACACGCCAACCTTTGAAATATCCCGAAGATAGATGCGAACCATTCCTTGGACTTTGGGAATGACCAAAAACAATTGAAAGCTCTCCTGAATAACTGTTCGTTTTGCGCGTCGTCTTTCTTCCGGTTTTTTCGCTTTCAAAGAGTGCCCTTTCTATGGCGCTGGCGCAGGTGTAAGCGTAGAGGGCGCGGTCGCAGGAGCCGCAGCTGGAGCTGTTGCCGGAGCCGCCGCATCCTCTTTCGCCGCACTTAGCACATCTAGCGGACTCTTGATTAGCGCCTGCGCAAGCCATTGCTCTAGCGCTGTGGTACTAGTGCTGATCGCTAACTCCAACTCTTCGGGATTTACAGTTGGAGCTGCCCCCTCTAAACGTTGTGTATGCGCTTGCATAAAAGATTGCACGTTACCCAATGTTGTAGCCACATCTTGAATAGCGCGAGGATGAAATGCCGTAGTCGAACTACTCAGCTTGGCTTTAACTTTTTGATCGAGTTGACCCACCAGTACCTGAGTACCCATCGAAAAACTTCGCCAATCACTCACTACTTTTGCTTTGAGGCTAGGATTGCCTACGCTCGCTTTGTAATCCGTTGTTCTTTTGGTTATTTCCGCGGTCATACTTTTTAGGGTGTCGATAAATTCCTTTAATTCGGCCATTTCCTTATCGTACTCACCTTGCAGTTTTTCTTTGTAACGCTTGAGTCGATCTTGATAAACGCCACCTTTTTTTCCACCCAAAAATCGCGCCACGGAATACGGATCTACTCCATCAGCTGTAACTTTAATGTCGTATTCGCCCATCGGTAGCGGCTTTCCGTCGTCCTGCACAGATTCAAACGTCGCCAAATTTTTATTTACCTTAGCAGTAAACGTTTTTTGAAAACTCGGGCGATTCACCAGAGTACCGGGTTGACCGGTTAGCTGCAGACTTACTTCACTTCCATCCGGGAGTGCTGCAGCCACATAAAACTTCGGGGAAGTATCATCGGCAGGATTATCTTCCGTTCCTCGCGCCAATGCCAAAAAAAGCTTCGGCCCTTCTCCACCTTTTGCCGCTGCCTGAAGATTTTCTAACTCTTCGGCCAGCACATCCAAATCCGAAGGAATTGGCGAAGAGAAAAACAGGAAATAGGCTCCTCCTGCCCCACCGACAATTAGTATCCCACCTAGAATCATCGCAATCTTTTTCAGGCTACCGCCCACATTTCCCATCGCCGTCATCCGTTTGCCAATTCCGGCTTGAGCCGCGGCAACTTTCGCCGAAGGATTCTTTGCTATGGCCTTAGCAGCCACGGTAGTTTTCTTAGTCTTTATTAAAGAAGTGATTTTGGCTAAAATTGCCTTAAACCCTTGTTTTTGAGTCGTAGCTGTTAGTGCGATATTCGGATCCGTAGGATCGTCGTCGCCCAGGTCAGCAACAGGGGTCGCAGCTTTGCCACCAAACGTCAGATTTTTGTTTGTTCCTGCGGTTAGGCCGGTTTTTGTTCCGCCCATCATTTTTTTTGCTTTTCGAGCTTGGGCCACTTCAGGCACCGCCGATATTGGCTGGAAGTCGCTCCAGCCCTTTCGCCAAAGTGTTGCATCTGGTGGAATCTCGCCATCTCCGGCAAGTGCCTTCAATTTATTTAAGCTATGCAATCCACTTACTTGAGAGCCAATTTTTAATGTCCAAACTTCTTCATCCGGACCAACTGGGGCTGCACCTTTTGCTTGAGCAGTTGCCGCACCTTGTTCAGCATCGAGACCAATACTTATGCTTCCAGCA
>CAYZLH010000569.1:0-1810 GCA_964478795.1 uncultured Bdellovibrionales bacterium
GCGTTTCGACCTCTGTTCCGTCGGCGGCGGTTTTGTAGAGGGCACTAACTTGCATGGCCTGGCCGGGGAATCTTCCCGCGAGGTAGGAACGCCTAGTGTTGAGCAATTCGAACTCCACATAGCGGCCAAAATTATTCGTTCGCTCGTAGAAGTAGAGGTGGTAGCCAATTACCGCGCGCCCTTTGATTTCCGCGATGAAAGAAGATTTATCCCCCTCTAGCTGACCCGCGGTGAGGAGTTGCACTTGCACTTGTTGTTCATTGATTCTGATGAACTGAAAGCCATAAGAATTGTCCGTCAAATAGACGCATTCGTATGGGCGGTTTAAGGGCAAAATTTCTTCGGCGCCGGGGGCATGAATGTCGAGTCCGTCGGCGAAAGCTAGCAGTGACAATAATAGGAAATACATAGGGCTCCTTTGCGATTGCCCTTTCTAGCTTGAATCGACTCATAGCGCAACGAATGAAGAGCGACATCGGCGGTCCGGAAATGCACCAGGGCGTCTAGGATGCGGTAGACGCAACGCGTGATTTCGGCTATACCTAGCCCCATTGCCGGTAGGTTCCAGCCCATTCCCTATATGAGGTCAAAAGCCATGAAATTTCAGGTACTCTTTGTATTCTTTCTTACCGTTTTGAGCGGTTCATTCACCCAAGCCAGCGCCAACGGAATAACCTGCGAGTTTCAGGGGGTGGCCGCCAACGGAAAACCTTTTCAATTTTCTGTGACCCTAGAAAATACCGCAGAAATATCTGTAATGCCCGATGGCGCGATCATTTTTTCCGATGAGCAACGCGCTCGATGGTTGGAGCAAAATCAAATTCCTGGAATTTCCTATGACGATTCGAGTGAAGGTCAAAAAAATCTTATGGCGCTAATACACGATTCGATTCTTTTCGCGGTGGAGAGTGACTGGGAGGCCGCAAAAAATAAAATTCAGTTTGTGGCGATCTACCGGTGGGATCAAGAAATATCAATCGAACAGGGGCCCGTAATCCTAGGAATGAAGGATTCTGCTGGATCCAAAAAACTTGCGGTTTCTATACGAGCAAAACTTCGTTCCAAGAGTGTACCCATTTCTGTCGTCTGCTTTGAGTAGTGCACAGAAGATTTCGGGTACAAGTCAGTTGTATCAATAGTAGATGAAGGGAAATTAATTTTTTTCTTTTTGATCTTCTTTTTTTCTTTCGGCATTGATGAAGGAAGGAGGAAAAAATGAAAAATCATATTTTATTTGTAGCAATTACTAATTGGTGGAATTTCCCTATCAGCGAATTCTTTCGCAGAAGAAGTCTATGTCATTCGTGGGTTTGGCAATGTGTTTTCCCGAGGCATGGATGAATTACAACAAAAGATGAATCAACGGGGGATTCGGGCCAGCATTCATTCCAACGGAAACTGGCGAAAAATTGCAAACGATATTCTCGCGAGGAAAAGTCGAATTTCCTTTCCTCTGGTAATTGTTGGTCATTCGTATGGCGCGGTGGAGGCCCCAGAGTTGGCAAACTATTTGGCGAAGCAGGGGATACCTGTGGAACTTGTCATTGGAATTGACCCTGGATTTCCCCAGCCTGCTGCCTTTGGTCCCCGCGTAGATCGAGTGGTGAACTACAAAATTCCCTCAGGGAAGGACTTTCGCGGGGGAGTAGGTTTTCGCGGAAACATCGTAACTCACGACGTATCTAAGTTGGGAGTTACGCATACCTCAATCGACGATCATCCCACCGTGCATGAAATGGTGATTCGCGAAGTGCGCCAATCAATGAGAAGGTAGATGGATCTTTACGGAAAAACTATAAGAGAGATGCAA
>CAYZLH010000570.1:0-1809 GCA_964478795.1 uncultured Bdellovibrionales bacterium
TGCGGCCCTCGCAATGATTTGGCGATCGCGGCCAAAAAACGCACCCGTCAAGGCGTAGGGTGAAGTTTGATCACACAGCTCTAAGGTGTCTTCAAAATCTTTATCTTCGTAAACATAAATTGTTAACACTGGACCAAACAGTTCATCGCACATGGTGGGTGCTTTGGGGTTTGTGGTCACAATTACAGTGGGTTGTAAAAAGTAGCCTTCCTTTTTGTCGCCCTTGCCGCCGAAAATAATTTTGCAATCGCCACTAGCTTTGGCTTTTTCGATATAGGAAGTAAGCTTGTCAAAGCTCTTTTCGTCAATGACGGCACCCATGAAATTGGAAAAGTCTACGGGGTCGCCAACGATGATTTCCGCGAGTTGCGCTAGCATTTCCGTCTGTACGGAATTCCACAACGATTTGGCCACATAGGCGCGAGAGGCTGCGGAACATTTTTGTCCTTGATATTCAAAGGCGCCGCGCACGAGCGCGGTGGCCACTTCTTTGGCATCGGCATCGGCATGAGCAAACACAAAATCTTTTCCGCCAGTTTCGCCCACAATGCGCGGGAAGGATTTGTAATTAGCGATAGAATTCCCAATGGTCTTCCAGATTTCGTGGAATACACCCGTGGAGCCCGTAAAGTGCACGCCCGCCAAATCACGATGCTTTAAGAGATACGGAGCAACGGCGGAGCTAGCGCCCGGAATAAAATTTATCACACCGGGCGGTAGGCCAGCTTCTTCCAGTAACTTCATGATCCAGTAGCCAGAAAAAAGCGAAGTAGAGGCAGGCTTCCAGAGCGCTACGTTCCCTAGCAAGGCGGGGGAGGTGGGAAGATTTCCCGCAATGGATGTAAAATTAAATGGAGTAATGGCGAATACAAATCCTTCGAGGGCCCGATATTCCATATGATTCCACACGCCGGGACTGGATTCGGGTTGATCGCTATAAATCTTGCCAAGGAAAGCGGCATTAAAACGGAAGAAATCGATCATCTCACAGGCGGCGTCAATTTCGGCCTGATGGCAGGTCTTACTTTGGTTGAGCATGGTGGCGGCGTTCAGGATGGGGCGATACTTGCCCGCCAATAGGTCGGCAGCTTTGAGAAATACGGCGGCCCGATCCTGCCAGGCGAGATTTTCCCAGTCTTTTTTGGCAGCACTGGCGGCAGAAACAGCTTCGGCTACCTCTTTTTCCCCCGCTTGGTGCACCTTGGCTAAGGTATGGTGGTGGCGGTGGGGTTCAACGGAATTTAGGGTCTTGCCGGTGAATACTTCTTTTCCTCCTATTATAAGAGGAATTTCCAAGGTCTGAGATCGAAACACTTTGAGTTGGGACTCTAGCTCTTTCCGGGCCGCATCACCGGGAGCAAAGGGGAAAACGGGCTCATTTTTGGGGATCGGGGTGGAAAATACGGCGTTCGACATGGGAGTGCTCCAATCTTTTATTGCTTTTAGTTGTGCCTCAAATTTTCCCAAAATGCCAAACTCTTTAGTTATTTTCATGGTTTAGCTATCGAGTCATAACTGTTTGAAATTACTTAACTTTCAACTACGAAGATTTTTCCTGTGGAAATTCCAATAGTTGGCGCAGGCGAAAAGGGCCGCCGGCGGGGGATTTTGCCTGGGGTGGGGACCCCTTACGTTTCTATAGTTGACTTGTCAAGTCAACCGCGTTAGACTCCATGCGTTACAAAACCGAAGTAGTTCGGATTTTAGAAAAGGACAAAACCGTTATGAAACAACCAAAGTTGACAGCCCTCTTTGCTGTTTCTCTTGTGACCCTCGCTTTCGCGATCCCACAAACCTCCGTGCGTGCGG
>CAYZLH010000571.1:0-1804 GCA_964478795.1 uncultured Bdellovibrionales bacterium
AACCGGGCACTTCATGATTCACCTTCCTAAGTATTGGAAAATCATAAACTTTTTACCTGTTAGGGGGAGTGTATCATTGGAAGGCTCCGTGAACCTCAATTTTTTCAAGGATTTGCATTTTCTGCCGAAAAGAAAAGAGAGGGTAATTTTGTGGCCGAAAACAAAAAGTCCAGCATTAACAATAAAAGCACCTGCCATTTGCTCAATATCAAACAACCAGAGCGCGTGGCCAACCGATTGAAATTCACCTTTCAGCGGACTTCCGCCGTGGTGAGCTTGTTGAAGATGGACAAAAATGTCGAGGCTTCGATCAGTATGGTGGACATTTCCGATGCCGGAGCGGGTGTATTCACCTCCGAGTTACTGCTGAAAGGATCCACAGTAGAGTTATGCCTGACGGAGCCACGAATCCTAAAAGTTAAGTGTCTGGTCGCTTGGTCGATCCCAGTACATTCCGGAATCCACAACAAACGCTATCCGTTTCGCTCAGGTCTACAATTCGTATTTCAGAACGAGATGCAGCGAAGTGCGGTAATTGAATTTATTCAAAAAATTAATACCGACCCGTTGGAGAATTTGAAGTCACACGCGATGGAACCATCGCCCCCAGTTTCCAACGCTGATGCCCCAGCCGGAGCCCCAGTTCCTGCAGCCGATGCCTCGGCTCCTCCGCCTGCTACTGATGGGCAGCCTCCTCCGGTTGAGGGAGCAGCTGCTTCGGCCCCGCCTACGCCTGAAACTTCAACGGCGCCACAGGCAGCGCCGCCAACTGCGACAGCAGAGGCCCCTGTTGCTGAGGCACCGGCTGCCACCGCTACCGACGCACCAGTGGCTCCCAGCGATGCTCCCGCAGCTGCTCCAGCCGAAGCAACGACCCCGCCTGCAGGCGATGGTTCTGGTGGTTCTCAAGCAGCCTGACGACGCTTAGTCTATCGGTAGATAGGATATTTTTCGCAGAGGACTTTCACCTCTTTTTTGAGCTTTTCCGCTACAGCGGCAGGGAGTTCTCGTTTTTCTCCCGACTGGGATTTCAGCGACTCGCAAACTTCGTAGATCCAAGCCGCAATTTTTTTCATTTCCTGCACACCAAGGCCACGAGTGGTGACTGCGGGGGTGCCCAAACGAATTCCGCTGGTCACAAAGGGCGATTTGGTTTCGAAGGGAATCGTATTTTTATTCACAGTGATGTGAGCGAGATCTAGCGCAGCTTCGACTTCTTTGCCGGTTAGACCCTTGGCGCCCACATCCATCATCAACAAGTGATTGTCCGTGCCGCCGCTGATCACCCGAAAGCCCTGCCCTTGCAGCTCTTCGCAAAGAGCTTTGGCATTTTTCATCACGTTTTCTTGATAGGCACGGAATTCCGGTTTCAAAGCCTCCCCAAAAGCTACTGCCTTGGCCGCAATTACGTGCATCAATGGTCCACCCTGCATTCCTGGAAATACGGCGCTATTGATCTGCTTGGCAAATTCTGGTCGGCAAAGAATGATCCCGCCGCGCGGACCGCGCAACGTTTTGTGGGTGGTACTAGTGACAAAATGGGCGTGGGGAATGGGCGAGGGGTGCAATCCAGCTGCGACCAATCCGGCGATGTGAGCCATATCCACCAAAAGATAAGCACCGCAATCGTTCGCGATCTTTCCCAGGGTTTCGAAATCGATGGTGCGGGAGTAAGCGCTGGCACCGGCGATGATCAACTTTGGTTTCAAGCTTAGCGCTTGTTCGCGAATTTTTTCGTAATTCAGGCGCTCGGATTCTTTATCCACAGTGTAGTGGAGGGCTTTGTAAACCTTTCCCGAAAAAT
>CAYZLH010000572.1:0-1804 GCA_964478795.1 uncultured Bdellovibrionales bacterium
GAATCCCGGCGACGATCCATTTTTGTATATCCATGGACTACCTATCGGTAGTGCCTTAAGGATTTGAAATTTATTGTGTAACCATTGGAAACTAATAATGATTTTTGCCTAAATATTTGAGTGTTAGTGTCCGATAAGTAAGCTATGAGAATCCCTATACTTTCTCTGTTTTTATTTTTTAGTCTTTTTCTGCACAATGCCGTTTGGGCCGTACCACCGGCACATATTGATCGCAAGATGGATGTCACTTGTCGTGACCCACGCACGGTCAAAGACGACCAACGCTATAAAGAGGTGGTTGGAAATTTAGAGGCTATTGGTGCCAAAGGTATCCAATGCTTTTCTTGTTATCGGGATCCGGAGTATCAACGCAAACTTTGCCGAAGCATGTGCGGTGCCGATTTTTGCCCAGGCCGCTGTGCCCGCCCTGGGTATAGTCAGCACCAAAAACAAAACTTGGTTACCTGCGATTTAAACGGTATTCCCAAAGGAAAGCCGGGCTGTGAAATGTTGAAAAAACTCTGCGACGAAAAATACGGGGGTCGCTGTGGAATTGGTGGTTATCCCGGCGGCAGTTTTCACTTCGGTGTTCACGATGATCACTTTTCGTCTTGGAACCAATGTGGTTTTTTAAAGGGCAACGTAACGAAAAGAGCCGCAGATATGCGGGAGCGTTGGCAAGACATTGTTAGACGAATTCGGTTTATATTGGGTGGGGGAACCGGCGGATGAAGCGGCCACTATTTTTACTTTCCATTTTCGCTATTTTCGGTAGCGCAGCCGAAGCGGCAAACTTTTGCCCAGGTGTTAGCCAAATTAAGCGACCGATCAAATCGTGCGAAGATAATTTTAGTCTTGGCGATGCGGCCATGAACTGTATTGAAAAATTTGAAGCATCCATTCGGGTGGGACAAAGCAAGGTGAAGTCCTTGTTGAAGGTTCAAGTTGGAAAAATGCAAGACCAGCAATCGGGCTCGTACAAAGCTTCCGATGCCAGCTATACGGACGCAAAAAACCAACTTTTGAATCTTATCGCCAATGGACTGCAGGCCCAAGCTGCAGTAACGGAATATTTGGCCGAAATGAAATTTCCCGATGATTATGAGCAGCCGTCAGTGACGGGTATGAGTTCCGAGGAATATTTAAAGCAAGAGCCTTGTTTCTCGGCTCCTTTAGAAGTCATCGAAGGAAGTAAGGATCTAATTGGGAAAATGGTCGCGGATCTGGAAAAATCTGCGGTAGCTGCTGGTCTAAAGAGCCAAACCTCTCAGGGTCACGAGGCCAATGTAGGATCGTTAAAAAATGCTCCGGTGAAAACCGGGGGAGTCGGTGATTCTGGTAAAGCACCGGTGGGTAAAAAAATCCGGTCTTCAGATATTTCTGGAACCGAAGAAAAACCTAAAAACCCTTAAGAAAATGTTCGTATAACAAACCAAATGCTACGGGTTTCGATAATAGAGTTACAGATTTTTGAATGTGAACTTTCTGCAATTCCTCTTGCGTCTTTTTGGTTAGATTGGCCGGTTGAAACACAATCATGACGCGAATTCGTTTGGCCATTTCGCGGCCGCAATGGCCTCCAGTGCTGCGAATTCATTAAGCGGATCTAGATCAATACAAACGGCCTCAAAGTCTTCAGTTAATTCGTAAACATTTTTGGGTGAATCAAATTTACCAGCTTGGACAATCAAACTCTTCGTTAATTTTCCTGCTTTTTCCATCAACGTTTTGAGCTGCTCGTCGGTGGTAAAAAAGCCCAGAAGTTTCTTTTTGGACTTTTTCGTCGAAGCGGGGGGAGTGGGGT
>CAYZLH010000573.1:0-1799 GCA_964478795.1 uncultured Bdellovibrionales bacterium
AGAAATTTCTTCTACAGGATTAATACATCCAAGAACATTACTCATAGCCGTAAAGGCTAAGAGTTTTACTTTTCCACTCTTTAAAATTGATTCCAGTCGATCCAGACTTAAAGTGAGATCCGATTCGATTTCCCAAATGGTAAATTTGCCTTTTTTCCGAGCGGCTAGTTGTTGCCAAGGCACAAAGTTCGAATGGTGCTCTAAGCGACTCACTATTACTTCGTCGCCAGCTTGAAAGAATTTTTCTCCCCACGAGCTAGCTACCAAATTGATCGCCTCCGTGGTGCCTCTCACAAAAATGATTTCGGCTTCATCTTTTACGCCAATATGCTGAGCAATTTTTCGGCGCGACTTTTCATAGGCATCCGTAGATTCCTGGGATAACAAATGCACACCACGATGCACATTGGCATTGAGTTCTCGATAAACTTTCGCTTGCGCCTCAATCACCGCCAAGGGCTTTTGGGTGGTGGCGCCATTGTCTAAATAGATTAACGGCTTACCCCGAACTTCCCGGGAGAGAATGGGGAAATCAGAGCGAATTTTGCCAATTTCTGCTGCGGTAAAACTCATTGGTACAAATCCAACTTTCTGCCCAAGGCGGCTTCCGCTCGCCCCTGTAGCGACTCCAAGGGGAATCGCTCTAAAACAGGTTCCGTAAATCCTGCCACAATCATTTTTTCCGCCTCTGTAGCGGAAATTCCTCGGGAGCGTAAATAATGAAGCTGTTCAGGATTTACCGTAGAAACGCTGGCACCATGGCTGCACTTCACCTGATCCGTTTGAATGATTAATTTAGGAATAGCATGCACGGTGGACTTGGCGCCCATCAATAAAGTTTTTGATTTCTGACTCGCCTCACAACCCAACGAATTTTTGGGAATGTGGATCAAGCCATTGAAAATTCCCTTCGACCCGCCACCCATGACAAAATGAAAATTCATTTGGCTTTTGGAACGCGATCCAAGGTGTAAAACATCTACCCAAAAATCGAAGTGCTGATTCCCCTCACCTCGCGCAGCACCAAAGAGTTCCACTTCGGCATTTTCCATCAGCTGACTTTCTAGCCGCAGCTGACCTTGAGAACCACCCACAAATAATGGAGTCATTTTTAACTTGGAACCTTCGCCGGCCACCACCCGCTGGCGCAGCACGGATCGAGTGTTCCCGCCCAACCGTTGCAACTGCACCCAGTGTAATTTGGCATTTTTCCCCAGTTGAATTTCCACGAATTCGCCCAAGAACGCCTCATCTTCCGTGCCCGAACTCTCTTGAATCCAAGTGGCCTCGGCTCCATCTTCTAAAACGATGAGATGACGATAGTAATTTTCCCCTTTTGACACGAAGCTATGGGTGCGAACGGGCTCATCCTTCATGCCCGATGGCACATGGTAAAACGTACCATTCTTCCAACGGGCGAAAATCAATTGGGAATATTTATCGTTGGCAAAAGCATCTTGCTTCCATTTTTGTTTCACTAGATCTGTGTTCAAAGTCAATGCCCGCGGCAAATCAGAAAATATTCCAACGGTCTCGCCCTTCTTGTCGGCCTGGACTTGATTTAGAAAGAGATTGGCTTTTTCTTCGCCACCCAAATCTTGAGCCTTGGACTCTATGGCCTCACCCAGGTTGGGCAAAGGAATTTGGGTGAAGCGAAAATTTTCGTCTTTCCCCGTGGGCTCGGGCAGTGAACGAAATTTTTCTTCCGCCTGATTTCGAGTGATTTGCAACCAGTCCAACATGCTTAACCTCTAGCCTGGGATTTTGTTTCCAACCATTCATAGCCACGCTCTTCCAGC
>CAYZLH010000574.1:0-1799 GCA_964478795.1 uncultured Bdellovibrionales bacterium
GCGGCACGACCGGCACAGTTCATGGTTGGTGCGACGCCATTACCCATGTCGAAATTGGCTATCATTACGGACGCAACAAGTTCTACGCAGATGTTGAGCACTTCGGAAGTCGCGCATTCATGCAGATTTTCGACTCTCTTGATATTTGCGAGAACTACGTAAACCGATGGCTGACATCTCGACGTGTGAAAAATATCAAGCTCGATGACGAGCAGAAAGAAGTTTTAAATGCCATCTACAAAACAAAACACCCGTAAGGTAGAGCCTCGCGTTCTAACCTTGGTGGTTGTGGTCGATCAAAATTCCAAAGAAAAAGACTGGATGTGGAAGAGTTTAACGAACCCGTCACAAAAGATTAACGGCTGTCATGTCATTGAATTGCACGAGGGTCACGTGCCGGAGCAAATTGCAAATAAAATCGAAGCTAGAATTTTAGATGACGATGACATTTGCTGTCCGTCAGAGGTCGGAGATGAACTATGTGAGATCATCGACCAATATCGCGGCGACACAGAGAGAAGAATAATGGACACACAATTAACGCTAGGAGGATTAGATGCAACAACAGAATCAAGCTCAAAAGAGAGATAAGAATTGGTTAGGCGCATTGATACGGGAGTACCGATTGAAGGCTGGCATGACCCAATTAGAGCTTTCCACGGCCCTTGGATACGAGTCCATGCAGTTCGTCAGCTTATTCGAGCGAGGACTTTCAAAGGTGCCGCTTAAAGTAGTCGGCAAGCTGGTTGTCGTTCTTGGTTTACCTGAGAAAAAAGTCACAAAAGGTTTGATTGAGGACGGAATCACAGTCATTACCGGCTCAATTTCCGATGGAAAGAAATCGGTGATTTGATGAGCTACTGTGAAATGCCGATATTCTTTTCGGCTGCATGGCCCGTGGCGCGAAAGGAACATACGTGCTGCGAGTGTTACGGGCCTATTTTAAAAGGTGAAAAATATGGCAGCTTCACCGGCAAATGGCATCATCACGCCGACGGCAAAGTCGAAACATATAAGCAGCATTTGGACTGCGAAGACGCTTGCCGGTTTATCCGCGACTACATGAACGGAGGCGAGTGCATTGGTTTCGGTGAATTGCTTGATTGCTGGCGCGACTATATTTACTGGAAGCGAACTGATCTGACGCCGAAAGAAAAAGATTTCCGGTCGATAATGGCACGGGTTCTTTGGCGCTACAACAAGAAACGGCCACTGACATTTTTAAAGCTCAGGGTCGTGGTTAACGAAAGTCTGGAAGCAGACAGAAAGAGGAAGTGGGCATGAGTAATTTAACTTGGTCGGTTCACGTAAACACCGACGAACCCAACCATAAAGTCACAGTAAGGACGGGAGACGTTCATACAGGCACAGGGCTCCGCTGCGTAGAACTTTGCGAGGTGAACCCTTTCTTGCGCGATAAAGATGAGGTAGCCGCCCTTATAGCCGCAGCGCCAGAGCTGATAGAATTGCTCAGAGATATAATGAAAAATGGCTTTAATGTTAGCAGTTATAAGGCTGCGGAAAAATTGATAGGAGAATTAAAATATGGCACGAAACGATAATCGTCACGAGGACAATCCGAACGAAGTTGAACGCGCAAATTCGTACAAAACTGATCGGATTCAAGTGGATGGAAAGGCGCCGGCCGATTTTCAGGATGAGTATTTCGAAGAACCTAAGGCTCCGGCGAAGGAAATTAAAGCCTACAAATGCTGGATTCAAATTGAGGAGCAGAACTTAACGACAGGTGAGTGCCGCGATTTGCCTCCGGAAGAAATTGGCGGCTTTGCCTTTCCGTG
>CAYZLH010000575.1:0-1540 GCA_964478795.1 uncultured Bdellovibrionales bacterium
ACGGATGTTCCAAAAACTGGCTCTTCGGTTTTCCCGGCAAAATTTCCACATCCGGATGGATGATCTGCGGCGCGCCTCGATATTTTTTTAGAGCTCCCTGGAAAATAGCCCAGGAGCCCACTTTCATTTTTTCTTGCAGGCCTTTGTAGGTGTGAAACCAAGTTAAAGTGAGGAGATCACCTTTTTCGCCCATGGCAACTAACTCAAAGAGGGTCTTCTTGCCGCGTAGGGGGATTTCCCGGTGTCGTTCCATGCGGGCATATACGGTGACTTGTGTGCCTTCACTTAGAGAAACTAGGTCTTTAGGTTCGCAAATTCTTCGCCGGTCTTCATAACGCCGCGGAAAATAGAATAAGGCATCGCTGAGCGTGGTCAGGCCTTTGCGCTGCAAAGAGGCAGCACGGGCCGGACCAATCCCCTTCAGATATTGGAGAGGAGTGGTGAGCGTAATGGTTTTTTTAGCGGTATTCGATGCCACGAACTTCGTAAGTTGTGCTGCCCTTGGGGGTTGCCACTTTTACTTCATCCCCAGCCTTCTTACCAATCAGAGCACGGGCAATGGGCGAGGCGATGCTGATTTTGTTTTTCGAAATATCGGCCTCATCAATCCCCACAATTTTATACTGCACTTCATTGCCCGAGTCGGAATCTTCCAGAGAAACGGTGGCGCCAAAAACAATGTGTGAATACGAAAGCGAGGTGGGATCGATTACCTGCGCGCCAGAAATCACGCCGTTGATGTGTTGGATGCGACCTTCCAAAAAGCTCTGTTTTTCCTTTGCGGCGGCGTATTCGGCATTTTCCTTTAAATCCCCATGGGCACGAGCTTCTTCAATTGCTTGAATTACGGCGGGACGCTCCACCGAAAGCAATCGCTTTAGTTCTTCTTCGAGAAGGCGTTTGCCTTCCACTGTAATGGGGTAAATTTTTTGGTCTTGCATAGTGAAATTTAGTAGTACTTCTGGGGCCTTTCCCCGTCAAGTTATCCTTGTAATTGAGAGGAACTTTGTTAAAAATTTTCCTACAATAGTACGGAGGAAAAATGAAAGTTTTCAAAGCTGGAATTCGACGAGAGCCTGGATATCTTTATTTTATTGATAAAAAAGGTGATGTTTGCAAAGTGAAGATGGCTAGAGGTGGATCGGGTTCTAAATCCAAGCCTGTGGTTTTGGTAAAATCTGGCATTAAGCGTCAAGAAGGTCATCTCTACTATGTCGACAAACAAGGCGACGTTTCCTCTGTAAAAATGAGCCGCGGTGGACGCAAAAAGGTGAAAAAGGCGAAAAAGGCCAAGAAGTCGACGAAAAAGTCAGCCAAGAAGTCGGGCAAAAAAGCGAAAAAGCGAAAATAGTTACTAGTGATATTTCGTTAGAATTAGGGTCGTAGGAAAAACCTATGACCCTTTTATTTTTTCTTAAATAAAGCGTCGGCAGCGCTTTTCAATGCATCTTTCGTGGGAGCATTGGAACCAATCCCGCCCGATCTCGCTTGAAACCACTCACAGAAGGTGGCTTTTTCTTTTTCTACCTGACGGGGCGCC
>CAYZLH010000575.1:1550-1798 GCA_964478795.1 uncultured Bdellovibrionales bacterium
TCGCGGCATTCGTTATTGTATGAACGATCGTAGTGTTTACAGTTTTTGCAAACGCGCGTGTCGGCACCACACTTCTCACAGCTATCCTGACGGCCTAAATTATTTTCCGGGATGGCTGTGCCACAACGATAACAATTCGTGCTCACAGCGGAGCTACCTCGAGGTCTTCCTCCTTGGCTTCGAGGGCCTTCAAGAGGGCGAACGCTTCCGATACGGTGGTAAAACAAGGTACCTTCGTTTCCAGTGAG
>CAYZLH010000576.1:0-1795 GCA_964478795.1 uncultured Bdellovibrionales bacterium
ATCAACGAACGATCGGAACGTAAAAATCCTTCCTTGTCGGCATCGAGAATAGCCACAAGCGAAACTTCGGGCAAATCCAAACCCTCACGAAGTAGGTTAATCCCAATCAACACATCGAATGTGCCCAAGCGTAGGTCCCGGAGGATTTCAATTCTTTCCAGAGTTTCCACATCGGAATGCAAATATTTGACGCGGATTCCTTTGGAAAGCAAAAAGGTGGTGAGATCCTCGGAAGACTTTTTCGTGAGTGTGGTCACTAAAACGCGGGTTTTTTTCTCTGGCGGTACATTCACCCGCCTCTTAATTTCTTCCAATAGATCATCTACCTGGGTTTTGGCTGGCTTCACTTCAATTTCCGGATCGAGGAGGCCGGTGGGGCGAATGATTTGTTCTACAAGTTCGCCGCCCGAGGAGTTTAATTCATAATCCGCTGGGGTGGCGCTCACATAAAGAATGCCCGAGGCCTTTTCCTCAGAGATTTTTTGAAACTCTTCAAACATGAGTGGGCGATTGTCCAGAGCAGAAGGCAGGCGAAATCCGTACTCCACCAAACTTGTTTTGCGCGCTTTATCTCCTTTATACATTGCCCCCAATTGGGGAACGGAGACGTGACTTTCGTCTAAAACCAACAGGAAATCTTTGGGGAAATAATCCATCAAAGTGGGCGGTGGTTCGCCGGGGCCACGACCTGTGAGGTGACGGGAATAGTTTTCAATTCCCTTGCAGTGGCCAATCTCCTCCAACATTTCCACGTCATAAAGCGTTCGTTGCTCTAAGCGCTTGGCTTCGCCTTGTTTACCCAGTTGGAGAAGTTGCTGTAGGCGCTCACGTAATTCCTCGAGGATCGTTTGAATCGCCCGCTTTCTCATATTGGCTTCGGTCACATAGTGAGTGGCCGGAAAAATCGAAGTGAATTTTAGCTTACGCAGGGGTACGCCCCGAAGCGGGTCTACTTCAGTGATGCTTTCCACCAAATCACCAAAAAACTCAATGCGAATGGCTCGATCTTCTTCATAGGCGGGAAAAATTTCTAAAATATCGCCTTTGACCCGGAACGTGCCCCGATGAAAGTCCACATCATTGCGTTGGTATTGAATTTCCACCAACTTACGGAGCATATCGTTGCGCTTGACCTCCACGCCTTCCACGATATTCAACACCAAATCGCGGTAGAGTTCAGGCGATCCAAGACCATAAAGAAAGGAAACGGAAGAGATGATGATGGAGTCATTGCGGGTGAGTAAGCCGAAGGTGGCGTTGTGGCGCATTCGATCAATTTCTTCGTTAATGGCCGAATCTTTTTCAATATAGGTGTCGGTGTGGGGTACGTACGCTTCGGGCTGATAATAATCGTAGTAAGAAACAAAGTATCCCACGGCATTTTCGGGAAAAAACTCACGAAACTCTTCATAGAGTTGCGCCGCCAAGGTTTTATTGGGCGCGATGATCAAAGTAGGTTTGCCAATTTGGGCAATTGTATTGGCCAGAGTAAAAGTTTTTCCTGAACCCGTAACTCCCAGGAGCACGTTGTGCTTTTTGCCAGCACGAAGATTGGTCACCAATTCGGCAATTGCCTTGGGCTGATCCCCCATGGGCTGGAATTTTGACGAGAGTTTAAATGGAGATTTCATGGGAATCCTGAGTATACTACAAGTATGGGATTCCTCGAAGATGTAGAATCGCTATACGAAGCGCGTCCATATCCGCCAGTCAGCTTCCTATCCTCTATCCTGCAAAAAATTGATCGAGATTCGCTAGTTTTACTCAACTATTGTGCTGGCTATGCGGCCTGTTA
>CAYZLH010000577.1:0-1791 GCA_964478795.1 uncultured Bdellovibrionales bacterium
GGACAACAGTGCCTCCAAACAATGGCTCACCAATGCCGTGCGAGTGTTGGAGAAAATTCCGACCCAACGATCGCGTTTTGATCGTTTAGATGAAGTCTACTATTTTCTGGGATTCAATCACTGGGAGTTGGGCAACAAAAAGAAGGCAATAAATAGTTTCGAGTCGATCGTTGAGCGATTCCCTCGTTCAAAATTTGCATCCGAGGCTTACCGATATATTGCCGACTATGCCTTCGCCACCAGAGATTTTAAGAAGAGTAAATCCTATTATGAGCGCGCCGCTAAATCCGGTAGCACTCCGGCTCGTCCGCGAATTCTTTACGGATTGGCCTGGAGTCAATTTAAGTTAAAAGAGTACAAAAAATCCGTGGCCACCATGAAGGAAGCTATTGAGCTAGGCCGTAACAATCCAGAGGCCGCTAAGGCTGGTTTAGCACTTCAGCGAGATGCTGCCGATGCGCTGGCGATTTTCTATACTGAAGGCGGACGGGTCGAAGACGCTGGAGCATTCTTTTCCGATCTTTTTGGCGAAGGAGAAGCGGCTCTCGTTATGAAAAAGCTGGCGGAAACTTACCAACGCCAAGGGGAATATCCCAAAGCATTGGCGGTTAACAAACAATTACTTGCGATGGGTGGAGCGGCGGCGAAGCAGGGTGAGGAAAATCGCTTTGAAATTATGGTGGACAGCCTAAATATTTCTTCCACTCGTGGGGATCGTTCTCGTCAAACCGCGCTTTTAAAGTCCATGACCGCCGAATTTGTTACCAACGCCGCAAATCCCGACGAAGAAAAAGTGGAGTTGTTGCAGACTCAGATCCGCCGAGTGGCTGCCATAGCTCACAAAGAAGGAAATAAATCCGGTAACTCCAAAGAGGCGTTCCGCCGGGCGGAAGATCTCTATCGTCTATATCTCTCGGCTTTTGCGAAACGAATCAAGCCCGAGGACGAAGCCGAAATTAACTACTATTTGGCCGATGTGTACTCACAGTTAGGCAAACACCGTGAAGCTGCCGCTCAATATCGTACGATGATGGAAAAAGCGGAAAGCGAAGATGCCTACAAAAAGTATGGCAAAGACAGTGCCGCTGGGATGGTCTTTTCGCTGGATAATTATTTTAAAGAGCGCGGCCAAAACAAAAAACTTTCAAAATCGGATGGCGAGGAAGTAATTTCAGCCATCGACGCCTACATTCGCACTTATCCCAAAGATAAAGACGCCACCAAGTTTCTTTCGCGTGCTGCGGGAATTTTGGTGACTAGTGGACGTATGGATGAAGCGCGTCCCCGACTACAAAGCATGGTGGAAAAATACCCCAACACTCGTGAAGCTTGGGATGCCGCCGCAACACTACTGAAAGATGCCGAAGATCGCAAAGACCCAGCGGAAGCAGAGCGATTGTCGAGAGGGTTTTTGGAAAATCGCTCGTTAATGGCCCAGGATAAAAAGGGTGATTTCCGGAAAAAGCTCGACAGTATTATTGCCCGCGCGCAATTTCTGCAGGTGCGGGCCGTGGAAGAAGACAAAAATTTCGACAAGGCAGCCGAAGGGTATGAGCGTCTAGCTGCGGAGTCGAAGGACGCAGAAGTGCGAATGAAGGCGTTGAACAACGCTGCCGTTAGCTACGAAAAAGCCGGCGATCGCGAGAATGAACGCCGAGTCTATGAAAAAATTCTCGAGCTGTATCCAGAAAATAAACAAGCTGAACGCAATTTGGTGGGGATGGGGAACGAACATTTCCTCTCCGGCCGATACGAAGAGGCGGCAGCTGCCTACGAAGGATTTTATCGAAT
>CAYZLH010000578.1:0-1780 GCA_964478795.1 uncultured Bdellovibrionales bacterium
GAAGGATTTGCTTTCAGATAATTTTTGTATTAATTTCATATTCCATATTTCAAATCCCAAAAAAATACATTTCAAATAAAACAGAATGGATAAGGGTGAACCATTTCCTCCTAAAAAATTTAGACCTAAAATAACTTATTAAAGTCGCGGTAGCGGCTTAATTTCATTTAGAAAATCGAGTGGATCAGTATTTCACGATATTTCGAAGCATTTCCGAAGTTTGGTAACAGAATGGTAACACGCTGGTAACACTGTTCCGAACGCAACTTTTGTTGGCCCACAGCAGGTTTGAGAACCTTTTCTAGAATTGGAAATTCTAAATTCTAGAAATCGGATTCCTAATTTTAAGACGAAATCCCTCGTCTCTAAAAGTTCCAATGCTCAAAACCAAATCAACAAAGTGATCTTTCCCCAGATTGCCGGACACAAGGTTAGCGTGCTATAGACCCCCGAAGACTGGGGATTGAGGAGCACAAGATGGAGAAACGAACAAGAAGGTCCTTTACTAATGAGTTCAAAGTTCAAGCCTTGGAATTGGCTGAACAAATTGGATCTTCGACAGAAGCTGCCAAGCGATTGGGAATACAGCCAGAGCGCATTCGGGTCTGGAAACGTGAGTTAGGCCGCAATCAGGGTACGGAAAAACGAACTGTTGCGCAATCAATGGCCGATCAGGAAGAAATCAAGCGCTTACGAAAGCAAGTCTCAGATCTTGAAAAAACAAATTACATTCTAAAAAAGGCAGCTGCTTTTTTCTCGCAGGACCATCTGAAATAAAGTTCAAGATGGTCGAAGAATTGGCTTTCGAACAACAGGATGTTGGACGAAGCTGTGATGTTCTCCAGGTCAGTCGCAGTGGATATTATGAGTGGCTTAAGCGGCCTTTGTCCTTGCGAAAGACTGAGGATGAGAGAATTTGGAAAAAGATAAAATTGCATTGGGAGAAGAGCCGTAAAATCTATGGCTCTCCTCGAATTACTGAAAAACTGAAAGCTGATGGTGAGACCATCGGAAAGAATCGAGTGGCGAGATTGATGAAGGAAAATGGAATCCAAGGCGCTGGACGGAAAAAGTTCAAGCCAGTCACCACTGATGCCAACCACAGTTTGCCAGTAGCTGAGAGGATTTTTGAGACTGAAAGCCACAGTGAAAATGTCACCAAACCCAACCAATATTGGGGCGGAGATATTACCTACATCCCAACAGAAGAAGGATGGTTGTATTTGGCAATTGTCTTGGATTTATTTACGAGAAAAGTTGTGGGTCATGCGATGAGAACGACACTGCATGCAGAGCTCGTATTAGAAGCATTAAGAATGGGAATCATGCGACAATTGCCAGAATCTGGCCTGGTTGCTCATAGCGACCGCGGAAGCCAGTACGCCGCTGACGATTACAGAAAATTATTGGAGCAAAACCAAATCGCTGCCAGCATGTCCAGGAAGGGAAACTGTTATGACAACGCCTTTGTTGAGAGCTTCTTCCACACCCTGAAGGTAGAGCTTGTTCACAGAGAAAAGTTCAAGACTCGAGAGGAAGCAAGAAGAGCAATATTTGAATTTATCGAAGTTTGGTACAACCGGGAAAGAATCCACTCTTCCATTGAATATCAAACTCCGACGGAGTATGAAGCAAAACTAATTAACCAAGCCGCTTAACCCCGTGTCCATTTTGGCGGGGGAAGATCAAGCTACCGGGAAGCCTCAAAGATTTACAATGTGTCGCATGGATCTGTTCATCACTGGAAGAAAGTTTACCTTGATGGTAAGTTCCCAAAAAT
>CAYZLH010000579.1:0-1778 GCA_964478795.1 uncultured Bdellovibrionales bacterium
GCGCACTTGTCTCGGGTGCAAGGGGTCGTGAGTTCAAATCTCGCCGCGCCGACCATTTTTCGCAGCCGCGAAGCGGGAACAAAATCTGACTAAACGTCAGATTTTGATGCGAAAAAGCCCGAGCACTTGCGGAGGGAAGAGTGAAGCGACCCCGCAGCAAGCGCGCAGGGATCGGAGCTCGTAGAAAATTTTGCGCCAAATCTGCGCCATACCCGAGAAACGTCAGGAAAAGTGGGGAACAATCGACAGGTTTCTAGCCAAAGCTCACAAGGCTTGTGCGACCTCGTAAATAGTCCGGGGCAAGATGCGCGTATCGTTCCGTCATCTTGATTTCCGAATGTCCAAGGATCTGCTTCAAGTCGTAGATTGATCCACCGTTCATCACAAAGTGCGCCGCGAAAGTGTGGCGCATGTCATGGATGCGGATTTTGCGCACTCCCGACTCCTTGATGCACTTATCAAAGCAGCGTCGCTGAAAACTAGAATGGTGGTGAAGGCTTCCGGCTTTGTTCGGAAAGACCAGTACTTCGGAGCCGGAACTGCCGTTTGCGAGCTTTAGCTCTTTAAGAACCTTCAGCAGCAACGGGTTAAGACCCACGTATCGAAGCTTGTTGCCCTTGGTGGTTTCTTGCACCCTGTGGTTAATACGATCAACAGTTCGGCGAATCACCACATATCCCTTGTTGAGTTCCACGTCGCCCCATTGCAGCGCATAGGCTTCGCCAATTCTGCAACCAGTGTTGAGTAGGAATTTCAGCAAGGGGGCATGTGCGGGCTGCTGGGCTTCGACAGTCGCCAGGAATGTGCGGATCTCTTCTGCGTCCCAGAATTCAAGCTTTCGTGGTTTTTCCTTCAGCCGCTCAAGTTTTGCGGCTGGATTGCCAACTCGAAAATTGAAATCATTGGCGGCATCGTTAAAGATTTTGCCAACAAGGGCCATCACCATATTCGCCATCCGCGGACTGTTGCCACTTGCAATCAGATCACGCATCAATTGCTGGATGGTGCTTCCCGTCACTTCATTGAGACGAAAGGCGCCTGCTTTGGGCAGAATCCAGTTTTTTAAAAGGTGCGAGTGCAGTGCCTGGGTTGCCGGGCTTACTTGCGCCTCTCGAAGTGGCAGCCATACATCCACAAATTCAGAAAGCGTTGGCAGCGTACGAATACGAAGCTCGCCATTATCGCGCTTTTCGAGTTGGAGCCTGAGCCACCGATCGGCATCGGTCTTGCGATCAAAGCATTGGGTGAGTCTTCGGCCCTGGATGCGGACCGAGGCCTGATAACTTGTCTTGTTTTTGTTTTGAAGAACACGAATGGCCATAAGCGGGTTACCTGCCTTTTTAGGTTAGGTATTGCCCGTAAGCCCTCTCGACCTGATGGCTGGCACAAAGTGTGACTGTAACCAAACCTCCAGGGTTTCCCGTGTGAAATATACATCCGCACCAATTTGAAAGTGCGGGATCTCGCCACGAAATTTTTTCAAACGAATTGCCTGTTCGGTGAATCGTCCACCCAGATAGTCAGCAGCCTCTTTGGCCGTCAGAAGTCGCTTCGCGTTCTCTCCATTTTTCCTCTGATTTTCAAAGAACAAGGTTTCTTCAACTGCCAACTTCTCCTCCTTTTTCTCCTCTATCAAGGTGAATTTTTCTTTCCTCTCCATGCCCTAGATACATCACAGAAAAGTGTGTTCCATGTGAAGAGAATTGCACGGCAATCCCACCGATTTTCATTCTCAAAAAATCTCGATAACGCCCGCCTTTTTTTAGAAGCTTCCGAGC
>CAYZLH010000580.1:0-1770 GCA_964478795.1 uncultured Bdellovibrionales bacterium
GATGTTTATGGATGACTTAGAGATCCCTTGCGACGCCTGTGATGGAAAAAAGTTTCGGCCAGAAGTTTTAGAGATTACCTTTAAGAATAAAAATATCCATCAAGTCCTTTCGATGACTGTTTCTGAAGCTATGGATTTTTTCGTCAACTATCCGAACATTCGTCGCCCGCTCTCGGTTCTGCGCGAAGTGGGACTTGACTACATAACTCTTGGGCAAGGTGCCCGCACACTCAGCGGCGGCGAAAGTCAGCGCTTGAAAATTGCTCGAGAAATTTCTCAAAGCCAGCAAGACGGAACACTATATATATTGGACGAACCGACGACGGGATTACACTTTCGTGAAATTCAACTGCTCATCCGCGTTCTAAATCGCTTAGTGGAGGCCGGTGGCAGTGTTATACTGATTGAACATAATCTCGAAATAGTACGCGCAGCGGACTATGTTATCGACCTTGGTCCAGAGGCAGGAGAAAAGGGCGGCCATGTCATCACTTCAGGCACTCCCGATGAAATCGCAAGTGATCCTGAGAGTTTAACAGGACAATACTTGAAGGAATATATCACTTAAGTTGTCCAAAAAATTGACGATAAGTCCCTTGGGCAGGAAGCCTGTCAAAGGAGCAGTCATATGATCAATTGGGATGAATTTGAGCACATTCATGTCATTAAAAAATTAAAACAAATTTTATCGTCATGGTGGAATATCGATATCGTTTTCACCGACGAGCGCGGCCATATCCGCGGCACTGACCTGAAGGGATCGCACTATGTGAACCCCGCCGTTAAAATGTTTTTGAGTAAAGAAGCTTCCATTGAAAATCTTTCCGAGAATGTCGCCAAAGTTATGGAGTCTGCCCGCCAGACCAACGAAAAATTTATGGTAACCAAATGGGACATGGCCGGCTTCGATATCGCCACCGTTCCAATTGTGATTGAAAATGAATTTATGGGGAATGTTGTCGCTCTGGGATTTCTAAAAGATACCGAGGTCACAAATCGCCTAAATGAAATACGCGAACGCCTCGCAGCCTTCGGCGCTGATAATGAGGTCATTCAAGGCACATTGGCGAAAATCAAAGCTATTGAGGCTCAAGACCGCGTTCATTTTATGGAACTGGTTGAGTTGGTAGCACAAGAAGTTGTTACTCTTCATTTGGAAATCACCTCGCGCGAAAACAGAATCCGAGAGCTAAATAAAGAGCTGGGCAGCAGATACAAATATGACAGCATGATTGGTAAATCAAAACCAATGCAGAATTTGTATACACTGCTAGATAAAATTAAAACTGCTGAATCCACTTGCTTGATCCAAGGTGAGAATGGGACAGGTAAAGAATTGATCGCGCGAGCCATTCACTATAACTCCTCTAGAAAAGATAAACCTTTTGTAATTCAAAACTGTTCTGCACTAAATGATAATCTCTTGGAGTCAGAATTATTCGGTCACGTAAAGGGCTCCTTCACTGGTGCTATCCGCGACAGAAAAGGTCTTTTCGAAACAGCTGATAAAGGTACCTTTTTCTTAGACGAAATAGGAGATACTTCTCCGACTATGCAGGTTAAGTTACTTCGCGTGTTGCAAGAGGGCACTTTTATCCCCGTCGGTTCCGTAGAACCACGGCGCGTGAACGTGAGAATAATCGCGGCAACGAATAGAAATTTAAAAGAGATGGTTGAGCAGGGGTTGTTCCGTGAAGACTTATACTACCGATTGAATGTTATCAATATTAATGTGCCTCCGCTTCGTGAGCGAAAAGAAGATATTCCAAT
>CAYZLH010000581.1:0-1770 GCA_964478795.1 uncultured Bdellovibrionales bacterium
TGCCCCAGCATTTCGCGAAGTAACGGGTAAATTTGAAATGGCCGTGACCATGACCCAAATTTTGTGGCCATTTCTTCCTATGGTTGGGCTGGCCGCCGTGTGGATGGCGGTACTAAACGCTCGAGAAAAATTCGGAACCCCGGCCTTAGCACCAAGTTTGTTTAATGTGGCCAGCATTTTAGCGGCCTTTACGATTTGTCCCTTGGTGGCGGCACTTTTCGGGTGGCCTAGCATCTACGGAATGGCGATCGGCGCGATGTTAGGTGGCGCACTTCAGTGGTGGATTCAAATTCCCGCCCTCGCTCGCGAGGGATTTCGCTTTCGATTTTTTACGAACTGGCAAGACCCTTATTTGCGACGAATGATCGCTTTGATGGGGGCCGGCACCTTTGGATTGGCGGCGACGCAAATTAATATATTTGTAAATTCTCTGTTGGCGTCTGCAGAGGGAGACGGAGCGGTATCTTGGTTAAATTATGCCTTCCGGCTTATGCAATTTCCCATCGGCGTTTTTGGAGTAGCGATTTCGACAGCAAATTTGACCAGAGTTTCTCGAGAGGCTGCCAACGGCGACGTCGAGGCGGTGCGTGAGTCAATTCGGACCTCACTTAGAATGGTTATGGTCCTAACCGTGCCGAGTGCGGTAGGGTTGGCTTTTTTAGGAATTCCGATAATTTCAGTTATCTACGAGCACGGACGATTTCACGCCGCTGATACTTATGCCACGGCGATGGCATTGGCTGGATATTCGCTCGGCTTAGTGGCCTATTCGGCGATTAAAGTGTTGGTACCAGTGATGTACAGCTTGGGGCTTACCCGTTTTGCAATTCTCTCTAGTGGCTTCAGCGTGATTTTAAATGTGATTCTTTGTTACCTATTCGTGCGTTCCTATAGCTTTGTTGGATTGGCCTTTGCGTCGTCTTTGGCGGCAATTTTGAACGCGGTGTTAATTTTGGCAATTTTACAGATAAAAATTAAACAAATAAACTTTAGAAACCTGCTCGCGTGTCTATTGCTCACGACTTGTGGGGCGGGCCTTATGGCTATTTTTGTCTACTATCTTCAAGGTTTGGTTGGGATTATTCCCTTTCGCCCAATTCCCTTGACGTCAACTTGGCAAAACGCTACCTTTTGGGAGCAACTCATGATTTTGGCAGCGGCTCTTTTGGGAGCCATTCTTATTTATGGAGCCTTTGCCAAATGGATGGGTTTAACGGAATTGGTTAGATTCCAGGAAGTAGTATGGAAACGAATAAGGCGCACCAAGGAATGAACATGAAGTCACCCACAAGAGGCACGAGCTTCGAAACTATCAAATTGCTCTCGCAGAGTGTGATTCGACGCTTAGAGTCGCAGAAAATGATTGCCATCATTCGTGAGCAGAGAAACGAGCTGACGGAAGAGTTGGCAAAATTTTTGTCATCTTATGTGATGACACAGGAAGACATGGAAAAGCATGTAATGGACTCCATCGGAGAAAAAAACGAGATGCTCGATGAGCTCCGTCTTTCTGGTGGCGAAGCCTATCGCACTCTGAAGCAGAGCTGGTTGTCTCGTTACGGAGAAAACGAAGTTGATGGTTTGTACTTTCAAGAGCCAGTTAAGTATACGGCTGATCGTCTAATTCAGTTTTTCCTGAAATCGAAATACGTAGACGAAGTTTTTGCTGACGATGCTTCGCTCGAAAAAATGATTGTTTCCACGATCGCAGGATTTCGTCGAGCAAAGCTTCACTAAGAATATTTTGATAAATTAGATAGAGAAAAAGGG
>CAYZLH010000582.1:0-1767 GCA_964478795.1 uncultured Bdellovibrionales bacterium
CACCGGATCATAATTGCTAAAGTGCTAGAGGTAAGTGAGAATTAGACCGCCGCGAGATAGGCTCGACGCGGAAACAGACTTTCTTGTTTTCGAGACATCTGCCTTAGTTCCAAAGTCACTATTGTCTTTTTCTGATTTGCGAATCCTGTCCCAGTATTTTGCCTCTAGGGTCAAAATCACGTATCTTCGGGTTAGATCCAGCCTCTCGCCGGCTGATTTTTCCTGAATCGCTGCCTTCAACTTGGGAGAAGGAAGAAATGTCACATCTGGCCTATACGTTCTCTTTCCGCTTTCATCCTCTACTGTATACGTGAGTTCGGGAATGTACTCATCTTTAGCTTGAGTCCACCAGCCCAAGCACTCCATGACTGGCATGATCCAGGAATGTAGTAGTTGATCCTCATTAAAAGTTTGGAACTTTTCGTGTCTTTTGCTGTCGCAGAGGTTCAAAAATTTTTGCAGAAATGTTTGAAAATAAGTTTCGTACTCGGACAGTCGCCCGCTTCTGCTTCGCTGAAAATCATCCCTCATGAAGTGCTTGTTGAAAAGCGAACTATCCCAAAAGCTATTAATGAAATACCAATCGACGTCGGTTAGGTCGTTCCGACTAGACAGGTCTCTTCCGCCAGGTACTACCGTTAGATCAGTAGAAATTTTCTTTAGAACGCCGTTGGTGGAATGTTTTTCCAGAAGAGAACGGCTCATTATGCAGCGCTCTCTTTCTGTGATGCATTCTGAATCTTCGATTGCGATCGCAACCGTTCTTTCGAGAGAAGCCTTACAGATTCGATGATTGGATTTTGAGAACTTTGTACCAGTTTAAATTCTACTTGAATATTTGCCCTCAAGCGTTGGTTGCGTTCGACGGAAGAGAAGTCTTGAATCCTGTACATATTCCCGTCATTTCCGAGAATAGATCCTCGTTCGGATACGGGATCAAACCAATTAATTTTGCCGAGGAGCCAATTGGATTCAGATTTTTTTTGGCGCTGTTTCACTTTTCCTCCATGAAATCGATTGAAGCTAAATTCCCTGCTTCTAAGTTCGTTTCGGCATTCAGTTGGAAAATTAAAGGACTATTGCCCTGCATTAATGAGGAAGAATTTCAATCTGATGCGCAGCACCTGCCAAAGATCTGTATTTCCCATAAATGGCTCAATTTTTTGGCGGTTTGACCCGATCGGATTACGATCTCCGACTAAACAAGAAAGGACTATTTTTGAGCAAGTCAGCGCAGGAACTGTCAAAAAGAGAACAGGCTCTCGTCCAGCAAATCAAAGACCAGCTGGCATTGGGCCGAACCCTTGAAGAGGCAAAGCTTCGTTTCTTGGAACTCTTTGAAGAAGAAGAGATCGATCACGCGATCAACGTTTTCAAGCAGTCCGACGACCGATTTAAGAGCGCAAAAGAAATCTCAACCTTACACGATGAGCCGAACTATGCCGGCTGGTATGTCGGGCCAAATGAAAGCTCTTCCTCGGTCTGGTCTGGCCTAAAGCGGTCCCTTAAAGAAAATAATTGGACCGATGCAATGATCGAGAATCTCGACATTTCCTCTTCTGGGGTGATCGAACAAATGGCGCCTCCAAAATCGGAAAAGCCAATTCGAGTCAAAGGTCTCGTACTGGGATATGTTCAAAGCGGGAAGACCGCAAACTACAGCGCCGTTACATCAAAGGCTGTCGATGCGGGATATAAACTCGTAATAATTCTCTCTGGAATGCACAACAACTTGAGAAAACAAACTCAAGCACGCCTCAGGAGAGA
>CAYZLH010000583.1:0-1765 GCA_964478795.1 uncultured Bdellovibrionales bacterium
ATGAAAGGGCAATCAGTGACTCAAAAGATTTCTAAAGAAATTAATTTGGAAGGACATAAAGCACGAATTCAAATGGCACTTTTGGGTTTGTTAGCGCCTTTGGCACTGAGCTCGGCATTTGTAGGAATGCATTTGGCTGGGTGGATTTCATTAACTACAACCTACTTTGCTTTTTCATCTTGTGTATTCGCGTTTTTGCTACTTGCTTGTCCGTTTTTTCCTGCCGATGGCGCTGACATCTTGCATGTCTTGTTTTTGCGGGACGAATTAAAGGAGAGAATCTCCAGTGGATTGCGTGAAATCTTTCGTACCAAAGGAAATTTAAGTCGGGAAATGCTTTTTGCTCTGATCTTTTCATTCGTCTGGCTGTTGGGATGGTTAGATAGTCTACGGGGTTTTTGGGAAACGATTTCTGAACCAATTTCTAATGATATATTTTCTCCTTACGCATTAGATCGCACCATTGGTTCTGGGGCGGTCGTTTTAGCGATTCTCGCCATGGTGATGATGCCGGTGGCAGTGTTTGGTTATAGCTTTATCAAAGATCGATTCGGTCCCAAAAAGAAGAAGCTTCAGATTCAGAAGGATAGCCTAAAAGACAGTCTTTCTTTTGAGGAGCGGATGTCTGCTTTGGAAAAAATTCCTCTCTTTGCCTATTTAAACAATCAAGAGCGCCTAGCACTATTGAATGAAATGCAGCCTGTGTATTTTCCACACAGAGAATTTTTGATGCATCAAGGGGAAGTTGGCAAAGAGTTCTTTGTATTGGTGAAAGGCGGCGCGAACGCGTTTTTCACCGATATTCATGGGCGAAACTATCTATTGGCTGATCTTGGCGAAGGGGATGCGTTTGGGGAAATCGCTTTGATTGATGATGTTCCACGCACGGCCTCGATTGTTTCTGACGGTGGTTGTCTAGTTCTGGTATTGAAAAAAGACGGCTTCGATCGTTTTGCGCAGACGCTCGGTTCTCCCGATCGAGTAAAAACAATGATTCGGCTAACGAGTTTTTTCCGTCGGCATCCATTATTTTCAAAACTGGGAGTGAAGGATCAGGCGCAGCTAATCGATACATTCGAGTTTCATACGATTACTATTGGTGAAGAAATTCCAAATGGTGATGAGAAATTCTATGTCATCTATTCGGGTAAAGTTCGTTTAGACACTGGCGATGATTCTGCTGATGTCACTCTAACCTCCGATGATTGTTTCGGCTATGCCAACGCCCTTCATGCCAACTATTTCGCGTTGGAGGGGACGGGGTTGCTTTCCGTGAAGACGGAGGAATTTTACTCACTGATTTGGGAAAAGCTGGTGGAGCGTCCAGAGTTGTTTCTCTAATCGTTCAGGAGAGTATCGGTGCGCGAGCTTTGGCTAGTATTCAGCTTGGTCATTTCTTTGGGCTGGCTCATTTGGGCAGGAAGTGGAATTTCTCTTCAGCGGCAGAAATTTACGACCAGAGAAGAACTCAAAAGACTCAGCAAAGTCACCTTGCAGATTTTCTCGCGAGGGCGCCCTCCCGCTGGGGATGAGTTTTGGCGTTCTGTGGGTTTAGAAAAACCAATTCAAGATCCCTGGGGCACACCCTTTCGTCTGACCACACCGGAACCCGAGCGGTTCGAGTGGCGCTCCGCAGGAGCCGATCGGTTATTTGATACGGTCGATGACTTAGAGTTGAAGGTTCCCTACGGAGCTAGCTTGCAGCCGGATATTCATCCGGCCGAGGCGCAAGCAGCCGTGCAGTGCCAGGGTGATCTCGGTCTGC
>CAYZLH010000584.1:0-1762 GCA_964478795.1 uncultured Bdellovibrionales bacterium
TCATATCTCCGCCAATAGCGTGAACGGTCAGAGCGGCCAGATCACCTACACCCAGTGGCTCAATAAATTCGGAAAACTGGAAGCCGACTTGACGGTGACCAAACTCAACGACGAAAAATTCTTCGTGGTGGTGACGGATACCCAACTCCGCCACGCGGAAACCATGATGAAACGCAATATGGAAGGCAAACATGCTTTCGTGACGGACGTTTCCGGTGCTTATGGTCAGCTAAATATTCAAGGGCCCAAATCTCGTGAGCTCTTGCAATCCATCACCTCGGCGGATCTTTCCAACGAAGCGTTCCCTTTCCGCTGCGCCAAAGAAATCGACATCGGTTTCGCGCGGGTGTTGTGCGTGCGCATTACCTATCTCGGTGAGCTCGGTTACGAATTGTATATCCCCACCGAACAAGCCACCCATGTTTATGATCGCATCGTAGCGGCGGGTGAGCAGTTCGGCCTCAAGCACGCGGGCCTAAAAGCCCTCGCCAGCTTGCGCATGGAAAAAGGTTATCGCGATTACGGTCACGATATCGACAATACCGACAACGCCTTTGAAACCGGTTTGGGTTTCGCAGTGGACTTGAACAAGCCTAATTTCATCGGCCGCGACGAAGCGGTGAAACAAAAGGCGGCAGGCCCCGCCTATACGCGCCGAATGGTGCAGGTGTTGCTCAGCGATCCAGAACCAATGATCTTCCACGCGGAAGTGATTCGCCGTAACGGCAAGATGATGGGTTATGTGCGCGCCGGTTCTTATGGTCACACCCTCGGCGCTGCCGTGGGCTTGGCGATGATCGAAGCCGGTGAGCCGATCACTCCTGATTGGTTAAAGGCCGGAAAGTGGGAAGTGGAAATTGCGGGCAAACTTTATCCCGCCACGGTTTCCCTCAAGCCGCTCTATGATCCGGAGAATAAGAAGATTAAGTGTTAGGGACGTAAAACGTTCTTTTCATCCTAAAAAAAGCCGCGTGCATAGCGGCTTTTTTTATTGATACCCAGTCTGGAATGTAAATCGCTATTCCGTCATTTCTGGAAACAGACCAGGCATCCAGTCTGAAGCTAATTTTGCAGGGAAGTTTAACTGAATCGGAGCACGGCTAGACTTTGATCGAATCACTTCCAAACTACTCAAAGCGGATAATATCCGGCGACCCTGTCGCTCACCTGTATCGACAATTTTGGCGATTTCCCCTCTAGGAATTTCTCCGCGGTAGAGAAGAGCATCCAAAATAGAATTCGATTTTTCCGGAAGAGTTCCTTTTCTAATTTCTTGCTCTGCCCACACTAAAATTCGTGCCCGCAGCTGATCTGGCTGCATAAGTTTTTCCATAAAGTTCACTTGGTCGAGGCAAGTTTTGAGGAAAAAGCCGGTAAATTTCGCCAAGGCTTCTTCGCTCAGTGCGCCTCTACCATCTAAATCATTCCTTCTTTGCCTATCGCAATTGGCTAGATGACTTTTGTAGTCTTTCGAATTGCGAGCAAGGCCACGGGCTACCGACCAGAGAGCGCCAGTGGCTAGGGTTTCAAGTAGCAAGGCATGAGAAAGCAGCCGCATTACTCGTCCGTTGCCATCGCTAAAGGGATGGATCCAGGAAAGGCGGTGATGGGCTGCTGCGGCTCCCAATACCAATTCCGATTTGCCGAGGGCAGAATAGGTTTTTTCGAATTGAAGTAAAAATCGAGGCACAGCACCGGGACTGATCGCCACATGGGTTCCGACCATTACATCGTGAGCTCGAGGCTCACCGGGGATCACGCG
>CAYZLH010000585.1:0-314 GCA_964478795.1 uncultured Bdellovibrionales bacterium
TCCTGTTAGCGTGTTGGCGAACTTGCCGTCGCCACCAGAGAAATCTGGGATTGGCGCCGCCACTTTTGGGGTAGACGACTATCGTCTCGGCGACGAATGGGGAAAGCGACCCGTATCTGCGGAAAGTTTAGGAAAGGAAACTCCTGCCTTTCAAAGAGCCGCTTTGGCAACGGCCAAAGTGGGGAGTGCCACTGGTTTCTTTTTGGGTGAATTCAACGGGAAATTGGTGATGGCCACGAATCACCACGTATTTCCGGGGCCTAGTTCTTGTAGGGGCGCAACGATTCGATTTCCATTGCTGAATATTAAGGGGC
>CAYZLH010000585.1:324-1755 GCA_964478795.1 uncultured Bdellovibrionales bacterium
AGTGTGAGGAGTTTTTGGGCACGTGGAGTGAAATTGATCTGGCTCTATTCACCATCAAGGTGAGCGAAACTTCCCAAATTGAAAAATTAAAAAAAGTGGGGAAAAACTTTTCCCTTCGCAAAAATATTCTCCGTGGGCAACGCTTGATCACAATCGGTTTTGGGGTGGCCGGAAATAGCCAGCGCCAAGTGATGGCCAATCAAGACTCTGACTGCTTTGCATTTTCCGACTCTGCCAGCTTTCGTTTAATGGCCGATCCCGATCAATGGAATCCTGGCAGCTATCGAGCCTGGAGTTTCTCTCTGGGCTGCGATGTCTCTCACGGAGATTCCGGTTCGGCGATCGTAGATCGAGAGAATGGGGATGTGATAGGGATAATCTGGACCGGACGTATCCCTAAGAGTGAGCGCGCAAAATCTTCCCAGCAGCTAAATCAGATGTTTTTTGGGCAAGATGAAGCTATTTGGCAGGAGCTTTCCTACGCGGTCCCCGCAGAAAAAATTGGAGAACATTTATCACGTTTGTTGGAGTCTTCGATTCCGGAGTCTACGAAAGCCGTATTTCGAGAGATGCTCCAGTAATGAACGCAGGAGACATCTATCGTCACTACAAAGGAAATCGTTACCGAGTAATTTCTGTGGCTCTTCATAGTGAGTCGCTCGAAGAATTTGTCGTGTATGAGTGCCTGTACGAGAACCCTAGGGGGCAGGTCTGGGTTCGTCCTTTA
The DNA here is from genome assembly GCA_964478795.1 of uncultured Bdellovibrionales bacterium. Taxonomy (GTDB): domain Bacteria; phylum Bdellovibrionota; class UBA1018; order CAIPTA01; family CAIPTA01; genus JAKFYM01. The sequence continues at coordinate 1,052 of CAYZLH010000585.1, forward strand.
CACATATGGAATGAGTTTGTGGAACGAGACGGAAAAAAGATTCCTAGGTTTACAAAAGAAAAAGGGGAGTAACTCTACTCCCCCTTTCATCTCTTTTTTAAAGATGCTTATTCACCTACGATTTGTTTGGCGAACTCCTCTAATTGTTGAAAGAAACCACGAAAGTCATTCAACATATCTACATCTTTTGCCATCAATTTATCCAAGATTTCTTTTAGACCCTCATTGTTCTCCTGAAAACCTTTGTATGCAGGGTTGCTAATGATCATCGCGGAGAAATTTGCGCCTCGGGTTACCAGAAGATCAACAGAAATATTTCCGCCAATCACGGGAATGTCTTCGGATTTCAATTTTCCCTCTGGCAATTTAGTTAGGTCTACAGAAAATTGTAGGTTTCCAACGATGCCAATGTAATTCCCGGCTTCATCTTGCTTCTTCTCAGGAACATTTACTACAACTGTAATGGCTTCCGCATATTCCTGAATTAAGCCTTTCGCTGCTTCCTGCAAAACTTCCTCAATTCCAGGAATTAGGCCATTCAAATCCTCTTGAGAAACAATCTTGGTAAGATCCACATTCATGGAACCAGTGAGGTTAGTGGTGGGTTGCGTGCCGTCGCCGTATTGATAAGAAAGATCGGCAATTCGCAGGTCAAACTCATTTATGCTGCCAACTTTCTTGTATCTTGCGGCCAATTTCACGCT
>CAYZLH010000586.1:0-1753 GCA_964478795.1 uncultured Bdellovibrionales bacterium
ACGAAGGGCCTTTCCTTCTTAATCTTAGGTAAAAAAATTGCCACGAAGAGCGAAGCCCATGGCAGGTTAAGCACGGGTTCGGGATAGTCTGGATCTCTCAATGTAAATTTTTGCGGATCGGTGGCGTTAATGGCTTCATACATATGCCCGTGCTCCACTCGTACTGATTCGAATTCGTAATAGGTATCGTAAAAGCGAAGTTTTGGACCAATTGTCTCTCGTAAGATTTTGCGAGGACCATCGAAAAGCAGGCCAATGTCGTGGTTACCGATGATGTAAGCGATTTGATGATGAGGAGCCTCGGCAAACTCTTTCAATGCTTCGAAAACTTGAGGATGCCCAGCGATGATCGACTGCACCGAGTGGCAAACCATTCGCTCGGTAACCAGATAAGTGTGAATGCCGAGATAGTCGATTTGCAAGAGGTTCAGAAAATCGCCATTGATGATGAGTTCCACTTCGGCGTTTTCGTATTCTCCTGTGCGATAGTAATTGAGAAACTCCACAAAAGAATGACCGAAACGGAAATCTTCCAAGATATTTACGGTTCCATCTTTCAGCAATGGACCCTTACCAATGTGGAAATCATTTACGATGATCTTAATTCTGCGCACCGGATTATTCCTCCGGTTTCGAAGTGGCAGCGATTACTTTATTGCGTACAGCCTTTTTCACTCCATATAGGGCTTCGTCGGCAGCCTTGAGAATTTGTTGTTTGGTGACGGCATGCAGAGGCACAGTGGCCACGCCAATGCTGGCGGTGAGACGAATCTCCAAACTATCTTTTACTAAAAATCGCTTTTTCTCGATCTGTACGCGAATTCGCTCGGCCACAAAAACCGCATCGTCTAGACCGGTCTGGGCCAGAATAATTACGAATTCGTCACCACCGTAGCGAAAGGTAATATCCGAATCACGTAGAGCTCGCTTGATCTCCTGCCCCACTTCGAATAACAGGCGGCTACCGATGAGGTGACCGTGGGTATCGTTTACATTTTTAAAGTGATCGAGGTCCAAAAAGAGAATCGAGAACTGGGAATCATTTCGCTTTGCCAAGGAAAGTTCCCGATCCAAAATTAGCTCGAGATAGCGCTGATTGAAAAGTCCCGTAAGATCATCGGTATGACTCAGGCCACGGAGTTCAGCAATGGTTTCGATTTTTTCCTGAAAATACTTAGCCCCATTTTCCATGACCTGAAGCTCGTAATCTGAGGGAGAATCAGTAGCGCCCTCCAAGTGAAAGACCACCGGCAATGGAAGAGCAATCCGGAACTCTAGAGCGGTACCCGACTTTTGGAAAAATTTTCCCTTTTCAAACGCCTTGTTGGCGTCAGTTATTTCTTGCACCCTGATCGCCGCCGAGAATCTCGCTTTGAAATAGCGGGAAAAAGACTCCACTGCGGCTAAAGATTCTTTAGCCGAGGAAAGTTCTAATAAAAGAGCTGTCAGTAACTTTTCTTTATCCATAAAGTCATATCAAAAATCCGTTAACCGGAATTCGATTCAGGCTCTCCATTCATATCTTTGAGGGCATCAGCAGAGATCATCTGGGTGGGTTCGCCAGAGGCCGCCAAAGCTTCTAGTTCTTCAGAAAGTTTTTCCTCTTCCACGGGAGCGACCCCTTCTCCCATTGGAGTACTCACTCCGGCGGGCGGCGATTCACTCTGGATTTCGGCCGGCAGATCTTCAGCTAGGGCTGCCCCCCCGGAAACCGGAGCCAACTCTTCTAATTCATCATCCAGATTGGTATCTT
>CAYZLH010000587.1:0-1744 GCA_964478795.1 uncultured Bdellovibrionales bacterium
GAGCCTTTTCCTACCCATTTCACTCTTTATACTCTGGCAAACAAGATAGGTATTCTTTAAGGTGCCGAGGAATTGCGGAGTGTTTGGATTGGCGGGCGTTGCTCCCGGAAGCGAGAAGTTACCTGCGGCTGGTTGGGCAAAGGTAGACGTGTTCGGGGCAAAACTTTCTGGGGCCGCGCCCATGGCATAGCCCATCGGTCCCATGGGCTCGGCGGATTTTTGCTGATATTGCACATTGCTGGGAAACAGCGGCGAAGCGGGTTGATGATTGGAGTCTTCGCCAGCTTCCGTGAGAGGAGCAGCAAAAATTCCTTCGGGTCGTTCCTTCGCTAGGGCGCGCTCTAAGTATTTGCGCAGAAAAGCGAAAACGTGTCCGCCTTCGCGGAAACGAACTTCGGCCTTGGTGGGGTGCACGTTTACGTCCACAGCTTCGGGTGGGAGTTCTAAATTTAACACCAACTGGGGATACAGATGGCCAAACAAGGTTTCTTTCGCCGCTGTGATCACCGCCTGCTGGAGCAGTTTATCTTTCACGCTGCGGTGATTTACATACAGCAAAATTCCCCGCGTAGACGGGATATAAAATTTTGGTGGCAAGATCCAAGCTTGTAATTTGAGCGGCGAACTTTCGGCCTGCACTTCAATCAAGTCGCTAGCCTCGAGCGAAAGTTTCCACGCCTTACGGTAGACATCGGCCACGCGTTCTTTCTCGGTACCGGCGGGATATTGAAAAAGCATTTCTCCGTCAGAGGAAAATTCAAAAGCTGTTTGTGGCGCACTCAAGGCGAGCCGATGGAAGTTTTGTAGGCAAAAAGTGGTTTCCGCCGAAGGAGATTTTAGAAATTTCTTCCGCGCTGGGGTGTTAAAAAATAGATCTTCCACGCGCACGGTGGTCCCCACCGGGCGAGCCACGGCCTTCTCTTCGCGAATCCAGCCGCCTTCGCAGTGAATCTCCTTACCCATCTGCGCGCCCACGCGGCGGGAGCTCAACGTAAGGCGCGAGACAGCGCCAATGGAGGCTAAGGCCTCGCCCCGGAAGCCCCAGGTGCGGATCGCAAATAAATCATCGGTGGAGACGATCTTACTGGTGGCGTGGCGATCTAGGGCCAAGAGGAGATCCTCCGCATGAATGCCATGGCCATCATCGGCTACTTCCAGCAGGGTGTTACCCCCGGACTCCCATTTTACCCGAATGGATTTAGCACCCGCGTCGAGCGAGTTTTCCACGAGTTCTTTTAAGGCCGAACCAGCTCTTTCCACCACCTCGCCCGCGGCGATTTGGTTGGCTAGGGGATCGGCTAGTTTTTGTATGCGTTTGGCTTCCACTGGGGTTCGTTAAAACATGGTCTAGTCCCAAAACGCAACTTATCCCCGAAATGGAACCAACTGAGCGATGCGAAAAGGTCCTTTTTGGGTGTGAAAAAGGCTAAAAGTGACATTTTCTGGGTGTGGAGCCACTGGCATGAGGCTTGCTCTACAGGGAAACAAATTCCAACTCTTTTTTACGGAGGAAAAATGAAAACGTTCTTTATTCTAATTTGGTGCTTAATCCCCACGATTGTTTTCGCTGATTTTCGTCCCGGGAGAGTTCGCGCTGTGGCCCAGGCCGATATGATGGTTACCCAAACAACGGGTATCTATGACAACGTACAGCGGGCCAAAGTGATCTTGTTCGCGGAAGACGGAGTAGGTCCCGTAAAAATTCAGTTAAAATTGGGAGACAGTGAATTTTTTCTGCCCATCG
>CAYZLH010000588.1:0-1737 GCA_964478795.1 uncultured Bdellovibrionales bacterium
GGTGAATAGCAAGAACGCAATCATTTCCCTCTCCTCGACTCTTGATCCATTTTCCATCGAGATTGCTCGGCGCGGATTTTTTTCCAAAGATCGTTAGCTTTCCGACGGAAGGAAGCTGGGTAGTTCTTGTTTTCCTGAATTGCTTGGAGCGCAGAAATTGCCCGCGAATAGGCTCGTTCGGGATTTCTAGCCTTGGCATAATTTAAAGAAAGAATGGTTTTCAAATAAGCATCCGTTGCAGAGTCGGGATTTTCGTCGAGATAGTTTTCTAAACTCTTCGCCAAGTTTCCGCTTTTATGCTTTTGCATCGCCGTAAAAATGGTTTCCTCGAGAACTGGGTCGACGTTTTCTAGTAGAAGCCTGCCCAGAAGGGGCACGTCTTCATATTCTTTCCATTTGCCGATTTCTAAAATTGCTGGATTCAAAATATCTTCGGGGATCGACATTTCCGCTGGATAATAACTTCCAAGCAAGTTACGAGCATTGACCAGAGGGGCTCGCTCCTGAATTGTTTCCTTTCGCTCTTTTTTGTAGTTCGAATCATTGCCGGATATCGTCTGCCAGAATTTTTTTAAGCCGCGTCCCATGGATTCCCCGCCGCTTAGGTATTCCTCCCGAAATTCTCCCTCGCGTATGGATTCCATAGACGCGCAAATTTTGCCGTGATTTGATTTTAAGTATTGCGAAAAGGTTTTGGACTGAGTAGCCCTATTTTTTGCAAGAGACTTCGAGCTATCTAGAAAAACGTTGATCTTTTGTTCATCTAAATTCTTTTTCGCTTCACTGAGTAGTTTATCGTCGATTTCGATAAACCCGCTTTCCAAAAGCTGGCTTAGTTCGGCCTCCGATTGCAGCACGTTTTCGAGAATATTGTTTCCTGATTTATTTAGAATCCACTTTGCGCCTTCAGCTGTTACCGTCAAAATCAAAGAAAAAGGAAAGGGGATAAAGGTGGTTCCGGTTTGTGTACCCACTTCGGTGAGGTAACGAACCATTTTTCGCTCTTTGATTCGGTCGATCGATTGAAAATCTATGGTCAAGAGTCGTTCGGAGCCGCTCCCAATGGAAAAGATTCCCAACGGTATCAGACCATTTTTTCGCCAAGCGGAGTTTTCTCGCAGGGATTTTGATTCGGCGTTTCCCCTTAGATCACTATATTGTAAATCAATTTCTCGCGCGTATGTTTTCTGCGGATCATAGTAGACAACTACGAAGTCTCGGAACAGCGGTTGAGCGTCGAGACCTTCACGGTTTAATACTGACAGTAGATTGCCAAAATTTGTCGCTCGATTCTCATTGCGGAGGTCTTCATGGTGTTGTGTCACAGCACCAACATTGTCTTGATTGAGCAGCAATCCTTTGATTCCCCGCTCTTGGCCAAAGGCGAGAATTCGATTCAGTTCTTCACGGGGTACGAACTTCGCCAATTTTGGATTTTCTGATTCGGCGAGCAACTTGATGGCATACATGGCTCGGTGCAAATGGTATTCGCGCCTTTGCAAATAACCTTTCACCACTTGATCCGCGGTTAGGGTCGCTGGCGCCGAAAGTCCACCCGATAGTGTTACAACTACAGATTGAACGACATCGAAAGTGAGTTTCAGCAAAATTCCCTTTTTGGGGGCATCTAGATCTAAAACTACCGGAGGATCGTAAATTATTTTGGAAACTGGGTTATCTTTGCCATTCCGTTTGCGGACGGTTTTCATTTGCGGTGTTAGAAAATAGGAATAAATT
>CAYZLH010000589.1:0-1122 GCA_964478795.1 uncultured Bdellovibrionales bacterium
TCAATCATTAGGGCCTCACAAATTCAATTTCACGTTCTTGGAAAAGTTTAACTAAATTTTGCACGGCTTTCGTGCGGTGACTAAGTCGGTTTTTTTCTTCCTGGCTGAGTTCCGCAAAGGATTTTCCACCACCGCCCTCGGGAAGGAAAATGGCGTCGTAACCAAAACCCGCCGAGCCCGATTCTTTTTCAGCGATAGTACCTTCGCACACGCCTTCAGCCACAAGGTGCACGCCTTCCACCATAAACGAGAGCACACAGCGCATGCGGGCCTTACGATAGGATTTGCCCTTGAGTTCGACGAGACTTTTGTTGCGATTGTCTTGATCTTGGCTCTCGCGCGCGGTGGGCTTGCCATACTTTGCACTGTGCACACCGGGCGCTCCGTTGAGAGCATCCACTTCGATTCCCGAATCGTCGGCCACGGTGGGAACTTTGGCCGCCATGAATGCAGCCTTGCACTTGCGCAAAGCATTTTCACTATAGGTGGCGGAGCGTTCTTCGCTTTCCACTTTTTTCAAAAAGGAAGAATTGCGCACAAACTCTTCGATGGAGGTCAACTTGATTTGGTGAGCGGCGAAGAGAGTTTCAAACTCTTCTAACTTTCCGCGATTCAAACTAGCTAAAGCGATACAATTCATCGGTCGCATACGATCTCCTAATCTTTCACTCTACAGATTGACCCTACCGCAAATGGCAAAGGTATGTGGGTCGAAATGAGCTCTATTAGAAAGTAATCTCAGGTAGGATTTTGTCAATAATTACAGGCCATTGATGCCAAATCTTGGGAAAAGAAATAGATCTTTGGGGCAGAAAGATCTGGCGACATGCGGCAATTGCTAGAGTTCGGTAGAGATTAAGGGAGAACAACAGTCGCGGCGAAGGCAAGGCTCTGCGGAGGCGCGAAATTTTTTGCCTAGGTTCACAATTTTCTGACCTTTCGAGCCATTGACTCCCTAAAGAGACAGGAAAAACCGACTTAAATTATTGAAATTTCAGGTGAAATTATTTGTTTTTGTACCTAAAGACTTCCCCTATAGGGCCGATAGGTTAGGCAATTATGGTAGTTCGCCGCAGGAAAAAGAAGAAAAACACGTTTTCGGTGAAAAAGTGGGATCCCCTC
>CAYZLH010000589.1:1132-1733 GCA_964478795.1 uncultured Bdellovibrionales bacterium
CTAAAGTCAAGTGGTTGGCGGTCCGATAAATTCTTGATGGAAAAGCGGGAAAGAAAAAAAAGTCGGGCTAGTCCCGGCTTCAGCGTAGGGAAGAAGGACCCGCTCTTCCGTATTTTTGAAAAGCACCTCTACGATTTCAATTACGAATCACGCGAACTTTTTATTAAAGGCGTGGTGGACGATTATGTGACTCATCTCGCATCGCAAAAAGCGGTGGTTCCCCCAAGCATGAAAGTTCATTTCGAAAAAACTGTTGCAGAAGAAGTTTCCGATATGCTGGTGCGCCGCTTGTATGGCTGTCTCACCGTGGAAGAATTCAAACAGAAGCCGGAAAATTCGGACGAGATCATCACCGCTCGCAAAGAAGCGCGTAAACGCTACCAAAAGTTAGCGGGATAAAAACTTCGTAGACCAATATATCTTCACCGTGCCACGACGCCCCAGGATCACGGCCCTTTCGATAGATTTCCTAATATCTCGGTGCTAGTCTTTTTTTCGGAGGCTGGACCTGAAAAATTCGCAATTTTTAAAACTTGTCTTTGAGAATGAGCGGGCAACTTCGGTTTTTGCGCTGGTCTATGAACTCTACGACAATCCCGTA
>CAYZLH010000590.1:0-1212 GCA_964478795.1 uncultured Bdellovibrionales bacterium
TACCTGGGCCCTCTTCTGCTTCTAAAAAGAGCAGAAACTGGCGTAGACCATCGTCCAAATTTCCACCTGTGCGAATTTGTTTCTGATACCACTCATCAAAATTCTTCACCGCTCGCGCGAACGCTTTCTGCTGTTCGGGTTTGTGGTAGGTTTCAATGTTTGTGGCGTTGCTCCCGGAGCGGAGTTTCATGCCATCAATATCGTAGGCTTCGGCAAATCCCCAGAGTAGAGATGGATGCTTTTGTAGATAAACCATCATATTCCTGAGCAAGTGGGGATTTTTGTAAAATGGTGAGTCGCCAATGGTTTTTGCCCCAACGTGAATATGGCCCATGCCGGAACGTTCGGCGGCAGGATTTACGTAGGCGACCAAATCGGCTTTTTCGGAAGCGGCGAAAATCTTCTTCGCTGCAGGCAGAATATCGGCAAAGATTTTTGGGGTGGTATTCACTTCAATGGTGACGGGTTCCATGTTCATAACGTGTCGACCGTCGCCAGGAACGTCAATAAAATCTCCCGGCTTAAATGATCCTGCTTTTTTCTTGATCGCATCCGGTTGCAAATTTAATTCTTCCAAATAAGCAGCGCGAAAGCGTTCTAGTTTGGCGCGCTTGTGTGGGGTTTCCATGGTCATTCGGCCCGGTTCATTCACCATGTTTTCATCTTGGAAAGTGTATTCGACGCCAAATAATGTTTTTTCTAAATCGATTCGGGAGAAGGGGCGATTGGTTCGACGGGCATTGGCGCGGTCGATCTCGCCGTAGAGAGTGTCATAAAAGCGGGCGTGGTAGGCCGAAGACTTCATGAGCTCCGGATGGCTTTGCACGCTGAGGCCCTTGCCATTATAATATTCTGCGATTTCGGTGATGGCCGGTTGATCCGTGGCAACGGCGGTGATTTTTATTTTTGCGCTTGGAACCTTTGGCAGCTTGATGCTTTGGTGGTGATTGGTATTCACTACAATGGAAGAATTGCCATCGAGGATTTCTTTGGTGAGGCGTCCGGCATCCTCAGTAGTGGTAACAGAGTGATCCACATTTCTCGGATGATCCAAGTTTAGCTCTTCGCGAATGTCTTTTACTAATTCGCAGGAAGCGGCCACGCCGCCCATTTGATGGCCCCGGCAAATTCCCGCGAACATCCCTTTGCCATCGTCCAAATAGGAACGTATGAGCAGCATTTCTTCTTTATCTCGAGATAGGTTTGTATCTA
>CAYZLH010000590.1:1222-1725 GCA_964478795.1 uncultured Bdellovibrionales bacterium
GAAAGTTCTTTAGGATCGCGGTCTCCATACAGGGAAGGGTGAATATCATCGCCCCCCATTGCAAATAGCCCATCAAAATTTTTATTTATCTTGTCGCGAAATTGATCAGCTTCATTGTCGGTTAGACCCGCGGTGACGCCCACGGGAGCCAAAAATGATTTCGTCCCACGCTTTTCCAAGGGGCCCAACACGCGCTTCACGCGCTCCGGTGCGGCGGCGAGATCGTCAAGGTCGTTAGCAATACCCAAAACTACGGGAGCATTGCCTGCTGCCAATGGTGAAAGTGTTCCTTTACCAATATTTTTCCATTGATCGGCGAAGAGCTTGAGTTCTGGATTTGCTTTTAACGTTCGCAGATAGCGGTCAAGGGCCTGAGTCGGTGTTTCGGAATCTTTTTGCGGGATCACATACGAATAATTATAGCCGGGTGGTTTCCAGCTGAGCAGATTTACATCTGCTAAGGAAAACAGGGGCATTAATAAGGCGAGGAAAATTGGGGAAAA
>CAYZLH010000591.1:0-1422 GCA_964478795.1 uncultured Bdellovibrionales bacterium
GTTCTTTATTTGCGAGCGCTCGTTTTGGCAGACCACCACCAAGCCCGAGGCAAAGTGGGTGATCCACACGGCGGAGTCGGTGGTGTTTACGCCCTGACCGCCGGAGCCGCCGGAACGAAATACGTCTACGCGAATGTCGCTATCCTTCACTTCAATGTTTACGTCGTCGTCCACTTCGGGAGAGACGAAGACGGAGGCGAAACTAGTGTGTCGGCGTTTATTGGAATCAAAGGGCGAGATGCGCACCAAGCGATGCACGCCCACTTCGGCCCGCAGGAGTCCGTAGGCATAATTGCCAGTGACCATCATCGTGGCACTTTTGATCCCCGCCTCCTCCCCTGGAGAAACTTCCACGATCTCGTGGCGAAAACCCTTTTTATCGCACCAGCGTTGATACATTCGCAAAATCATCTGGGCCCAATCCTGGCTTTCAGTGCCACCGGCGCCGGAGTTGATATTTAAAAATGCGTTGCGACTGTCGTTGTCACCGCCCAAAAGGGTGCGACTTTCCATCTCTTCTAATTTCGGAATGGTTTCTTGAATGCCGGTTTCTAATTCCGTGAGCAACGAGGCATCAGGGGCTTCGCTATACATCTCCAGCAAGGTTTCGGAATCTTCAATTTTTTGGCGAAGAGTTTTATATTCCGAAAGCACGGAAGATATCTGCGATTTTTCTTTTTGAATTTGCGAAGCTTTCCGATTGTCGAGCCAAAAGGAGGGGTCGGCCTCTAGGGCTTGAATCTCGCCGATTCGTCTTTCCTTGGTGTCCACATCAAAGCGACCTCCCCAGAGCTTCGATCTTTGTTCTCTGTTCGGTTAAGATTTTTTTCGCTTCGTTGACGGAAAATTCCATCCCTTGATTATAGGGAGTTCAACAAAAATTACAATGAATAAATTCCCAAGTTGCCCCGAGAGATTCCCAAGAGATTCTGGAGATTCACGAGGCGCTGCTCCTCTCCCCCACGTCCCCAGGCCCCTAAAACCGAAAGCTAAAGTTTCCGGAGAAGAGGTAGCGGTCTTTTCCCCGCAAAATGAACGGGCTATGCACGGTCCCAAAGAGCGACGCCTCTAAACCCGCGCCAAACCACGAAAGCGGCCAGAGCATAAAACCTAAGGTGTGTTGAAAATAGCGGTAGGAACCCGGTGCCACCACGATCTCGCCGATGGAGGTCAAATCAATCCGTTTTTCTGGATAACGCACATAATTGAATCGGGTAAGGAAATAGGGCTCGAACCAATCCATTTTGTAGCTCACGATGGGCCCTAAGTAGCCGTAAAAACCTTCAAAACTTAAGCCCGTACCGGCCAAACCGGCGAACGAAAATCCTTCTGGATTGTTCACGATGGCGTATTTTCCCCAGGCGCCATATTCGATCACTTCATACTGAAATCCGAGGTCGAATTCTTCGGTGAGACCGATGG
>CAYZLH010000591.1:1432-1723 GCA_964478795.1 uncultured Bdellovibrionales bacterium
AGGCAGCCATGGCCCTTTCCCTACCCCAATGGTGGAACCGGCACTGAGGAGGCTTTCGCCTTTACCGTTGGAGCGGGCCGTCACATGATTGGAAAGCGGCGCCACAGCACAGCCAGAAAACAATATAGCTAAGGCCCAAATGGTATACTTCATATTCCTCCTGGAGATTTCTACACTAAACTCGTTCCTGACTTTAAACAATCGTCAACCTGGATTAAGTTGCTCCTATGATCATTCTCACTGGAGCCGCTGGTTTTATTGGTAGCCATTATTTTGATGCCTTGAGCGGGA
>CAYZLH010000592.1:0-1720 GCA_964478795.1 uncultured Bdellovibrionales bacterium
TAGTAAACCTTGGCCAGCGCTAGCTCGAGTGGACAATCACGATTTGCTTGATTCGTTTGCGTGATCTCATCAACCAGGCCCTTTCCCAAATCTTTCTCCATTGCGCAGATACTCGCAAAAGAAGCGCGAAATTCACGCAGCAGACGATCTTGAATTCGTACAGATTCGGCTGCCAACTGGTTTTCTTGAATTAAGGATCGATGCATTTTTCCGTTAGCTTTAAGCTCGCCTTCTAGCTTGGCGGGGTCGAAGTTGCTTGCCGCACAAGCCGTGGGCTCTTTGGAGAATCCCTCACCTCTAGCATTCGGCGCTAAGAGTAGAAAGAAGCACATAAACAGCAGTGGGAGCAGGAATCCCTATCGGCCAAATCCTTCGGAGTACTTACTGCGATACACCGTATCCGCTGGGGGTGTATCTGGGCGGAGACACCCGGATCGTAAGCCATTGGAATGACTCCTGTCTGCCTCTGGCCTCTTGCTTGCGATCTTAAGCGTAGAGGTGAATATATGAAGTATCTATTGTTAATGATGATGTTGATATTAGCTGGATGTGGAAAGAAGGATGGACGTACTCTTTCAGTGGAAAATCCCACTGCTCTGGATTCTTTGGGTGAATCTAGTGTGAGTGATACTGTAGAGGATCCTGTGGTACCTGACGATTCGCAGACGGATCTTCCCGATCTTGAAGAAGACCCTGAAACCGAAGAGCCTAATCCCCCCACTCTGCCCATTGCGACAAACAAAGAGTTTCAGTCGAACGGATGTTTTCGCGGCAAATGGCGGGGAGAAGATAGCGTTAGCTATTTACGCGCTGAAGTGAAATTTCTCGAAAGTGGCATTGGGCACTTCAAATTAGAAATGTTCGAAGACGAAGGTTGCCAAAACAGCACTGGAAAACAGAATATTCACGTACGTTATGATGTGGTGAAAACTGACAGTGGCTTTACCGTGATCCGAATGGAAGAGTTCGCTCAAACAGATGGAATTCTGTGGCTGACTCTGCGGTCGAGTGAAACTGGTCTCTATGTGAATTGGAACGCTGATTGGGAGCTAGCTGGCCCTCATTTGGAGAATCCTTCGTCAGAGTTAATTCAACAGTTTGCAAATTGTTATGAGACTTGCGGGATTGAATTTAGCGCTACTAGATAGTCTAAATCTCTTCCGGGCGAAACCAGAACAAATCCAATACAAAACGGACAGACTTAATGTCCGTTTTGTATTGTTGAACGGAAATTGCGATGCCAAAGCGCCGCCTGAGAAGCCAATCCACTCCGGCACCATAGGAATAGCCAGCATATTTTCCGATGGAACCACCGTTTTTATTCAGCGAGAGCACGCCCTGCCCAATTAAAAAGGGATGGATGGATGCTTTTTCAGAAGTAAATTTGGAAATTGGATAAATAGAGATCCCCAATGCGCCTTCTCCGCTTTGATAGGCTCCGCCGTAAAGGAAGTTAAAAGCGCCATGGAAGCGCAAAAACTTCGAATAGGTGCCTAGTTGCATGTGCAATAAGTAAGATGTGCCTCGGGATGCACCGTCGCCAGTGTAATCTGCGCCGACGCCGAAGTTTCCTTGATACCCAGGAGTTTTAGCCAATGCTGATTGAGTGATTACCATCGCCATGAAAAGAAAAATAAACTTCATCGTTAAATGATAAACAGGCCAAAAAAATAGGGCAAGAGGAGTTGTCTACTCTCGCCCTAGTCAGCGTAAAATAATC
>CAYZLH010000593.1:0-1718 GCA_964478795.1 uncultured Bdellovibrionales bacterium
TTATCCACATATCTTCCCACTAGTGTAATGGGAATACTCGGGACGTTTTGCTGAAAGAGCGTGCGAATTTCGGTCACCAATTCGCGAGATTGCGCAAGATCCTCCGAGTCGAAGGAAGGTTTCGCCAGCAACATCGCAAAACGACCGTCAGAAGAGCGGAAATATCGTTCCGTCGTGCCGGTATCTAATTTTTTGAGTCGAGTTTTGGCTTTGCGTAAATTCTGCTTTCGATCCGTTTCTGTTTCCAGACCAAGATCGATTAAACCCTTGCGGCCATTATTGAGAATGATTTTTCCGGAATCAATCACCTCTTCAAAATCGCTTTCGCTCATTAAATAAAGGGCTTTGTCACGCAACGAATATTCTTCGCGCTCATAATAGGCGTAGCGAATTTTGGGATGAGAGCGCAGCAATTTCGCAAGAAGTTCAAGGTGTTGCTCGGGCTGCTCGGCTGGGCCGATAAGTAAAATCAAATAGCCAACGCCACCAACTTCTTTAGCTACTGCCTCCAAATCTTTTACGCTATCACGGGTTTCAGGCAAGAGATCGGCGAGCGAAAGTCGTATCGGCAAATTCATTCCTTTGCTGAGGCCTAATCCGGCGATGAGCAAAGCAAGCGTCAAACCGATCCAACGAAAACGTAAATTCAGTAAAAGTACTTTTCCTAACACCGAGGTAAATTACCACTGTTGCCCTAGCTTGTCTTCGAACTTCTGTGAGTACATACACCAGAATGAAGCTCCTACAGCAAGCGCCATTGATTCGAAGTTTAGGAAAATTGAAGGGGTAGCGTTATAACGGAGGACTCCCTTTTCGCTGAGAACTGTAAGTCCTGAAAAAGCTTAGCGGCGCGGGTCTCTACGGCTTTGCCGAATACCGGCGCCTCTCCCGTTAGCCATAAGGTGTTAGCCAAGACTTTGAATTTTTTGATTCGCCCCGAGGGCGCAACCTCCAAACGCAGCGAAAGAAAGCCGTTCCATACCCCAGCCTCTGCCATTTCTTCGACTAACTGATCTAAGAGCGGATTTACTTTCTTCCGAACTTCGGAGGGGCCGAGACCCCCTTCCAAATAAGGCTTGGGCTGAGTAAACCAACCGTGCAAAACAAGCCGCGATTGGCGCGGATCTTGGATTCCCCCAACACGACTCACTCCATGTGGAAGTCGCGGATCAAAAACCACGAGACGATTGAATTTTGGCGCAATCGTGTCGACAAAAGAGTCATACTCGCGATCCTGTGGGTGGGAAAAATGATTCCAATACTGCAAAACAGAAGGACGAAGAATTTGCGTTTCTCCCCCAGAAAACTCCAAACGATCGGGACTCAAAGAATAGACGAAAGCCCAAGGACCATGGGGAACATCAGAGTGCCATTTTTGTTCGCAATCGTTGATATAATAACTTAGCCAAGGAGAACTAATGGCCGAGCAACCCAAATTTTTCCAGGCCCAGCCGCCTAAATGACTTAAGAATTTTTTGTACTGGGCTGCCGGGAAAAATGAATCCGCAGGCGTGCGAAGCAGCGTATATTGATTGGGGACATGCCAATAGTCCCAGACAAATCGGTTTGCGGCAGTCTTTTTAGGGTCAGAAAATCGATTCTGGAATTCGGCACGCAAGGATTTAGCTTCGGGATAAAACTGATCCGTCACCCATTTGTATTTCATACCAGCTCCTACCTTGCCAAAATTGCCCTAAGCTCGTAATTTCAAATCTATG
>CAYZLH010000594.1:0-1714 GCA_964478795.1 uncultured Bdellovibrionales bacterium
TGGTGAGGTAGACCTCGCTGATTCTGTATTCACGGCAGAAGTTAGCCCAGCGGTTATTCACCAAGCGATCGTAACTCAATTGGCTGGACGTCGTCGTGGAACTGCTTCTACCAAGACGAAAGCTGAAGTTCGCGGGGGGGGGCGTAAGCCTTTCCGTCAAAAGGGAACAGGTAATGCCCGTCAAGGTACCACTCGTTCACCCTTGATGCCCGGCGGGGGAGAAAGCTTTGGTCCGAAGCCTCGTTCGTATTTCAAGACTTTGCCGAAGAAAATGGCGCAAGCTGCTCTTCGTTCCGCTCTCTCGGATAAATTTGGCAGTGAGCGTTTGTTGGTTATCGATGAATTCAAAGTAAAACCAAAGACCAAAGAAATGGCCGCAGTAATCGGCACTTTCGGTCTCGGCAAAGCTTTGTTCGTTGATAGCGACAATAAGAATATGGAATTGGCTTCCCGCAATTTGGAAAAGCAAAAGTTTTTGCGAACTGAAGGGGTGAACGTGTTTGACGTAGTAAACTACGAATGGCTTGTTCTCTCTAAGACCGCTGCTAAAGTTTTGTCCGACAAGCTTTCTGGAGTTGAGAAGAAATCCGCACCAGTAAAAAAAACTGCCGCCAAAAAGCCTAAATCGGCAAGTGCGAAGGCATAAGGAGTAGACCATGGCTCAAGTAAACGTAATTAAAAGACCAATCCTTAGCGAAAAAAGCACGGGGCAAGCCGAAGCCTTCAACCAGGTTGCCTTTGAAGTGACCTTGGATTCTACGAAGCCTCAAATTAAGACGGCTGTAGAAAGATTTTTCAAAGTGAAAGTAGCTAGGGTGAACACCACCGTAGTTCCTGGAAAAACTTACAGAACCAAATTTGGCGAGTCCAAATCGAATTCTTGGAAAAAAGCCACAGTGACTTTAAAAGCTGGGGAAAAAATCGAATTTTTTAAAGGAGTATGAGCAGTAACTATAGCTAAAAGGATTAGCTGAAAAACTGCGAATTAAGGAAAGGTATAGCGAAATGGCAGTAAAAACATACCGGCCAATTACACCCTCGAGAAGATTTCTCACAACGGCGGATTTCAGTATCTTGACGAAAAAGGATCCTGAGAAAAGCTTGTTGGAGAGCAAAAAATCTCGTGCTGGACGAAACAATCACGGACGTATCACTACTCGTCACCAAGGTGGCGGTGTTCGTCAACACTATCGTTTGATTGATTTCAAGCGAGACAAAACGGGAATCCCCGCAAAAGTTGTTGCGCTAGAATACGATCCCAACAGAACAGCGTTTATCGCGCTTCTTCAGTATGTTGATGGAGAAAAAAGATACATTCTTGCTCCGTTGAATTTGAATGTTGGTGATTCTGTGATCGCCAGCGAAGAGGCAGATATTAAGCCGGGAAACACGCTTAGCTTGAAAAATATTCCTGTGGGTACGTTGATTCACAATATTGAATTGCGCCCAGGAAAAGGTGGCCAGATGGTTCGTTCTGCTGGTGCCTACGCCCAGGTTTTGGGCCGTGAGGGCGAGTATTGCCAAGTTAGAATGCCCTCTGGCGAAGTTCGCCGAGTGCTTTTGGACTGTAAAGCCACCATCGGACAAATTGGTAACACCGAACACGAAAACATCACCATCGGTAAAGCAGGTCGCGCCAGAAAAATGGGCGTTCGTCCTACTACGAGAGGTGTGGCGATGAACCCCATCGATCACCCCATGGGTGGTGGTGAAG
>CAYZLH010000595.1:0-1708 GCA_964478795.1 uncultured Bdellovibrionales bacterium
CACCATGGCCAACTCGCCTCGTGCCAACGCACCTCGCATCGGGCTCTTTCCCGGGCCCTTTGATCCCATCACCAACGGCCACATCGATATTATCAAAAGAAGCTTAAAGGTTTTTGATGAGGTTACGGTAGTTGTGGCTACGAATTTACGAAAATCCTCACAAAAGAGTTGGTGGTTTTCTCCAGAGGAGAGAATCGAATTAATTCGCGATGTTTTTAAAAAAGAAAAGCGAGTAAAAGCTGAACTTTGCGACGGCCTCATTATGGATTACGCCCGAAAAAATAAAACTGATGCAGTTCTACGGGGGCTGCGTGCCGCAAGTGATTTTGAAAGCGAATTCATGATGGCTGCCATCAACCGTGAGTTAAATGAAAACGTCGAAACATTTTTTATGATGACGGGCAAAAATTTGTTTTTTGTGAGCTCCACCGTTTTAAAAGAGGTTGCGGCCTTCGGTGGAAGTATTGAGGCTTATGTACCGAAAGCGGTTTGGCTTGCTGTAAAAGAAAAAATTCGAGGAGCTGATATTCGATGAAAAATCTCTATCAACTAGCGCCAAGACTGCAAAATGTTGAGGCCTCGCCAACTGTTCGTTTGAATGGCTTAGCTCAAGAAATGATCAAAAGTGGGAAGGATGTGGTGAACCTCACCGCCGGGGAGACTGATTTTGACACTCCCGAGGCTGTTCAGTCCGTGGCCATCGACGCAATTCGATCAGGAATGTCGCGCTATACAGCCTCTCACGGAATTCCTGACTTGAGGAAGGCCGTTGCAGCTTGGTTTCGTCGAGACTTTGATTTGTCTTACGATTGGAAGCAAGTAACGGTTACCGTTGGAGTCAAACAGGGTTTATTTAATTTGATTTTAGCCATGATCGGGGAAGGGGATGAAGTAATAATTCCTTCACCCTATTGGGTTTCCTATCCTGAAATGGTGCGAATCGCTGGCGGAAAACCCGTAGTCATTCCCGGAGCGGATCGCTTCTCGCTGGATTTACCGGCAATTAAGAAAGCAATAAATTCAAAAACCCGAATCATTCTTTTAAATTCTCCCAACAATCCCTGCGGCGGGATGTATGGGAAAAATGAGTTAGTAGAATTAGCAAAACTTTTAGAGGGCACCAATATTTTGGTTGCCGCTGACGATATCTACAGCTCACTAGTTTATGGCGACGAATCTTTTGTTTCCTTTGCCTCATTAAGCGAAGATGCATATCGGCGGACTATCACCTTTAATGGACTTTCCAAATCTCATGCAATGACGGGCTGGCGGGTTGGTTTTGCCGCTGGTCCAACTGAAATTATTGAGGCCATGGGGATTTTGCAGGCCCAAAGTTCCACTCACATTCCTAGCTTTATTCAACCGGCAGCCATCGAGGCGCTGAAGCAAGAGGCGAAAGATTTTCTTCCTCGTCTCAAGGACATGCAGGAACGTCGCGATTTTTGTTTGGATATCCTGCAAAAGATCCCCCAGTTAAAAGTGGAAGTGCCGAAAGGGGCTTTTTACCTATTTCCGGATGTTTCTGCTCACTTAAAGGCCAAGGGCTGGGGCAGCGAAAAATTGGCGGAACACCTTTTGCTTGAGGCTGGAGTAGCGGTGGTGCCAGGAAAACCATTTGGCGATGATAATAGAATACGAATTAGCTTCGCTAAGGATAGAAAATCCCTAGAAAAGGGCTTTGATCGGATCCGTGTAGCTTTGCAAAAAA
>CAYZLH010000596.1:0-1703 GCA_964478795.1 uncultured Bdellovibrionales bacterium
GTTTGATATCATGCTCGATGTGCATAACGTGAGTGGATGGCGATTTGTAAAGCTTGAAAAAATTGCCCAGGCCACTCTTGGCACAGGTAAAAGCGCCGATGGTTTGATGGCCGTGGAATGGTGGAAGCAAGGCCTAATCGATAAAATCATCGAGTATTGCCTAAAAGACGTGGAAGTCACTCGCGACGTATTTCTGCACGGCCTCAACCAAGGCTATATCGAGATCATGAAGGCGGACGAATCCAAAGCGCGCTTCAATGTAAATTGGAGCTAGCGCTCTGCCAAAATCTGGCGAATCAATTGGAAGGACACGTGACTGATTGCAGTGCCTTCATCGCCACGTCTTTTTTCAAAACCCCACTATCCGTATACCAGTCGGGCATTTGCTCTTTCGTGTGACACTGCAAACAAGTATTTAAGGCTACCTTCTCAGCCCGCGAATTATCCTCAAAGGGATGTCCTGGCCGTCCACCATGGCAGTTTTCACATTGCACACTAACAAATGACTTTTTTACACCTGCTTTTTTCATCGCCGCAATCCAGCGATCTACTTCCGGACGAATCTTACCAACATTGTTTCGATACCCACCGGACGGAAAGTCCTTCGGTAAGTGCGCACGAATTTTTTCCAATGGCACCGGCCGACCATCCTCATCCAAAAAAGCTTCTTTCATTTGCTTAAAGCCACCCTCCGCTCCTAGACCCACCGAGTGACACTTCACACAGTCTAAATTTCGATCTTTATTTGCCGCCAGCAAAGTGAGGAACGCGGCACTATGATTTTTGCCCTCTTGAAAACTCGCTTGCTTGCCGTGGCATTCCTTACAATTTAGGAAAGTTTGAAAGCCCGCGACTTTTCCTTGGTGTTTATTCCACAATTGTTGGTCCAATTTTTTATTCGCCTCTTCCATCCGCAGATTGGTAATCGCCAATAGGTTTTTCATTGGATTTGCGAGACCGCGAGGAGCTTCGTTGTAATCGGCATCTAGTTCGGTTACCACGAAGTTGGTTCGCTGAAATTTCTGGTCGTACTCGACCATGCCCAACATTTGCCCTTGGTTGCTCAGTTGTACAATCAGCGTGTCTCCTTCTAAATCCGGATTTTGAATTAAACTTTGGGTGTGCGCGCCGACGATCAGTGAAATTCCACTTACTTGGTTGGCCAATTTTACATCTTGCTCATAGCCCTGGTGAGACAGGGCCACAATAAAATCTGCACCCTGCTTTTCTAACTTTTCTTTCATAGCCTTCGCGTGCGCGATTGGATCTCTTGCTTCGAGCTCGTTTGGCAACGGAAGCTCGGGATGAAAAAGTCCAAAAACCCCAATCTTTTTCCCCTGACGTTCGATAATGACGGAATCTTTTACAAATAATTTATTTGTCCCTCGCCAGTAGAGGTTGGCCGACAAAAAAGGGAAGTCAGCCAATTTCGCTAATTCCAAAAACTTATTTACACCCAAGGCAAACTCATTGGCCCCCACAGCCACGGCATCGGCTTTGAGTACGTTATAGGCTTCCACTACGCCGCGGGCCTGCTCAAACCATTGTGGCTCCAAATAATTTCCTGCGCGAGGAGATTTGAACAAAACGTTACCAGCATCCACAAAAATTCGGCTTTTTTCAGGATAGACCATGAAGGCATTCCAGCGCCGATCAATTCCACCGATCGGCGAAACCCGACAGCCACAAGGCTCTAAGTAACC
>CAYZLH010000597.1:0-1701 GCA_964478795.1 uncultured Bdellovibrionales bacterium
TATTGGTAGGTTTCTCGGTGGTCTCGTCTCTGACGGAGAAACGCCAGCCTTAAAACGACGGCGATCGTTACGACATATTGAAAAAATCCTAAAAGGTCGCGATATCCGATCTCGTGCAAGAATTTCCAATTATGATAGTGGAAAATTAATAAAATGCTGATGATTGAAATCCATATCAAGTAGCCAAAAATCGAAAACTTTCTATTTAAAATATAATTTGTTGATAGTTTGGGGATTGCCAAAAACAAAAAGAACATTGGCACAACGAGAAACTGCAAGTGCCCCATGGTGACGCTGGCAAAAACGGTGGAGAGCAATAGAAATATCGATAGGTAAGTTTCGATCGACTTTTTCCAGATGAAGAATGATACGACAAAATAATGGAAGAGAAAAAAGACGTGGTAAATGTATTGCCAACTTCCACGAATTTGAAAAGTTTGCTCAATAAAGGCCGGAAAAGATGCCAGCTCGGCTTCGTAGGCAAGTGAAAATTGAAAGAATGTTAGCCATGCTGTCCCCCAAAGTTTGAAGGCAATGGTTATGATTGCATAAGAACCTAAAAAAAGTCCGAGGAGAAAGGGGAGTCGTGCTCCTTTTGGTTTTAGGAAAATTGGCACCAAAAAAAATGGATAGATTTTGGTGAATCCAGCGAAAGAAAGCAAAAGACCAGACCAAAAATTTCTTCCTTTTTCTTTGGCCGTGACAGCCAAGAAAATCAATAGCGCCAACCAAGCGTCAGCGCACCCGTAAGCCACGGCGAAAATCAAAAAGGAAACAGGAAGGACTAAGAATCCAATCCAAAGATAGGAAAAATTCCTCGGAAAATCGGAAATTCTCGAAAAATATCTTTCCAATGCGATCCACTGCAACAGTAATCCGCAACCAACAAAGAACACTTTTGGAAGCAAGGGGTGCAATTTCCAAAAAAGCGCCAAAAAGAAAAAAGCCGGGGGATAAACGTTTTCGGGATTTATTGGAATGTACGGGTTTCCCTTCCACGTCAAACCCCAATGCCACAGATAAAAGCCGCGATAGTCAAATTTTGCGCCAAGTAAGAATGCGATTAGCAATAGTGCGATTGCATAAGCAATGTAAATGAACCTTAGGTGCTTAGGCATTCTTCAATGCTTCCCAAACCTTTTCCATTTTCATACCCCGCGAACCCTTTAACAATAAGTGATCGCCAGGTTTGGATGTTTGCAGTAGATCCTTGGCGAGGCTTTCGTGGGAATCAAAGTGTTTCACGACCCCAGCAAAATTTCGTTTTTTTAATTCATCTTCGAGATTTTTCATTCGCGGACCGTAGAGATAAACTTCGTGAATGCCCTTTGCTAACAAGGGATCGGCGAGGTCGCGATGCAAGCGTTCCTCTAGAGCGCCCATTTCCAGCATATCGCCCAGGCAGGCGAAGAGTTTTACTCCAGCTTTGGCGCCGAGGATCAGCGAATCCAGTGCCACACCAACCGAACTCGGATTAGAGTTATAAAAGTCGCCGTAAACTTTTCGTCCCTTCCATTCATAAACTTCCGATCGACCCGGAGGAGCACGAAACGTTTTTAATCCCTCCTGCATTTCTTGGGGAGAAATCGCTAGCGCATGGGCTAGGGCGATTGCGCCCAAAAGGTTGAGGGCATTGTGGGCCCCCGGTAAGGGGCACTGAAATTCCACCGGGTTGGCGGAAATTCCCGTAACTAAGATGGT
>CAYZLH010000598.1:0-1698 GCA_964478795.1 uncultured Bdellovibrionales bacterium
TTCCGAGAAAGACCCGTAAGGGTCAATTCACCGGGTAGGTTTCTACTACACGGCCGTGTGTTACATAGGCAACTTCCACTCGGTATTCCTCATAAAATCGCCCTTCGCCCGCCAAATAGAGAGAAATACAGCGCTTAAAGCTACCCAGCTTTTTTCCCCAATGGAGTTGATCCGCACCTAACTGCCAATTCTTTGCGCGATACTTTACCTCGACAAAAAGGAGCAGACGCTGTTTGCGCAAGATTAGATCAATTTCACCGCGCTTGAAGCGGAGATTTCTTTGCACCAAGGAGAAGCCTAAATCCTGATAGTGCTTTAAGGCGATGGATTCACCGATCATTCCGATTTCCCGCGTGTTCATGGGGAAAGTTATTTGCAAGAGTATGAGCTAAGAAAAGAGCTGAAGATTCTCGGAAACAGGGGCGAATGTTTTGCGGTGTTCGAAACAAGGACCGTATTCTTTTATTTTTTCCACATGAACTGCCGTGGAATAGCCTTTGTGTTTGGCAAATTCATACTGCGGATATTGTTTATCGATGGTGGCCATCAAGCGATCGCGGGAAACTTTTGCTAGAACAGAGGCGCAAGCAATGGAAAATATTTTCGAATCCCCTTTTACAATGGGGCGCTCGCGAAAGTTTCTCATGAGTGTCTTGGTGAGCGGAAACTCTTTAGCAAATTCTTCATGCTGTACAAAAAAGGTACCCAGCTTCACCATCGGTTGATTGCCATCGACTAGAAATAGAAAGGCCTGCGGTTCGAGTGCAATATTCATTTGATGCATTTTCTGCAACGCGATTTCTACAGCCCTTAATACGGCAAGGTGGGTGGCGCGAAAAATATTCCAGCGATCGATCTCTTCCGCGCTGGCATAACCCACGCCATTCACAAAGCCATACCACTGGATTGGATCATAGGCGCGCTCACGCATGGTCTCCGTCATTTTTTTGGAATCGCGCACTTCCACAACGGGGAATTCGCCCAATGGAGAAAACGGCGCCCAACAGGAAACAGCGGCGCACACGGGTCCGGCCAAACAGCCGCGGCCCGCTTCGTCCACACCAAAAATAAAAGCGCTGCTTTCTTTCCAAAGCAACGCTTCTTCTTCAATTCCTAAAAATTCGACTTTTTGGGCCAAGGCGATTATTTAGCCGCAGTGTTAACAGAACTGTCTTTGCTCTTCAATCGAGCAGCTTTACCAGTCAAAGCGCGCAAGTAAAACAAACGCGAGCGACGTACATCACCGCGGCTGATTACTTCGATGGTCGAAACAGTGGCAGCATTTTCTGGATAAATGATTTCTACGCCGATGCCATCCGACATTTTTCGCAAAGTAAAGGTTTTGCAAACGCCCTTACCAGACTTGCGAATCACAACACCTTCAACGTACTGAATACGTTCTTTACCAGCACCCTCTTTGATTCGGGCATGAACTCGGATGGTGTCACCAGAGCGGAATGTAGGCAAAGCCTCGGTGCGAACAACTTTTTTTTCTGCGGTCAAAATATCTTTAGAAGCGTGCATTTTCTTTTCCTCTATCAAAAATAAAACTCTTAAGCCCCGAGCAATCGATCGAGGGCAATGGCCACCGCTGATCGAACCGAAAGATGGTTATACCCACTTTCGCTCGCTGGAACAATAGGATCTAACAGAGCGTCTCCTTCACGTAGGAGTTCATCTGTCATCCCCCAGCCGGTG
>CAYZLH010000599.1:0-1695 GCA_964478795.1 uncultured Bdellovibrionales bacterium
TGGATGAAGTAAATGCCAACAAGAATCTTACCCTCAGCGAAAGCCTTGGCTGGAGCCTTATACCCATTCTTCCGAATCGTGCTTCGGCCTTAGAATTAGCAAAAATGGGCAAGGGCGACGTTTGGAAAAAGGTACTCGATGCTCACCAAGCAGCCAAGCGAAACTGATTTCGCTGTTTGGTCCGTAGACGAAACCGATGCCGATAGTGCCAAACTAGCGGCACGGTTGAAAATTCCGCTGGTGCATTCTGAGGAACCGCCAGAGAATTTTCGTTTTCTTTTTTTCTATGAAGAAGACACACTTTTTCTCCACAGCTTCACCTTAGGCGGCAAGCCTTTCGCTGTAGACTACCTGGATAAGGAATTTCGTCAGCGCTGGAAGTCCATTAGTAGGAACGATATTTTTCTCAAAGCCTTGGGAGTCAAAAAGGGGTTCCAAACATTTTGTGATCCTACCTGCGGTTTGGGCTACGACGCTTTTATCATCGCCACCTTACCCGGCTGCGAAGTAGTGGCTTGCGAAAAGGTGCCCGCTATTGCTGAGCTCGTAATGAACGCCTTACTTCGACTAAAGGACCTTGGCAGATTTCAAGAATTTCCATTCTTTTTCCATTTTGGTGATGGGATTGAATTTTTGCGATCTCAGGCCGCGGGAAGTTTTGATGTAGTTTATCTGGATCCAATGTTTCCGCGCGAGGCAGAAAAAAGCGCAAAACAAAAAAAGGAAATGCAGATTGTGCGCGAACTTACCGATCCGGAAACCAATGAAGCAGAACTATTTGCGGAAGCGTGGCGGGTGGCAAAACACCGGGTGGTAGTGAAGCGCTCCGACGATGCGCCGGCATTACAGGCGGATCGCCAACCAGAATCTTCCATCGTGGGCAAGACGGTGCGTTTTGATCTATATCCAAAAACGTTATCCTAAAACCTAAAAAGCTGGCCAACTCTCCGCGGCAACGATTAAAGTCGAAGTATGAAAATTATTTTCAAAAAAATTCTTCAACCTTTTGAAACGTTTTTTGCAACGGAAGCGTCTAGTAGCTTTTTGCTGGCCGCCTGTACCATTTTGGCGATGTTTTTGGCCAATTCTGGATTTTCCGAAAGTTATTTTCAATTTCTTCATATAAAGGTAGCCGGCCTTACTCTGCATCACTGGATTAATGACGGCTTGATGGTGATTTTTTTCTTTGTAGTAGGAATGGAAATTAAACGAGAGCTGGTTTCCGGGGAGCTAAAGTCACCAAAACAAGCCGCCCTTCCCATCGCAGGAGCCGTCGGTGGAATGGTTGGTCCAGCGTTGCTTTATTACTTTTTCAACACCCAATATCCCCAATCCCGCGGCTGGGGAATCCCCATGGCCACCGATATTGCCTTCGCCGTGGGAGTGCTAAGTTTTTTTGGCAAACGCGTGCCTTTGCCACTGAAGATTTTTTTGCTCGCGCTAGCAATCGTGGATGATTTGGGCGCAGTATTAGTAATTGCTTTCTTTTATACAAAAGAAATTTCTGGGCCGTATTTAGGTGCGGCGGTCTTCGCCGTCGGAGCTATGGTTTTGCAACGAGAAGTAGGGGTGCGCCGCTATTGGCCCTACGTCGTGAATGGCATCATTGTTTGGTTTTGCGTATTGCAATCGGGAGTGCATGCGACGATTGCCGGCGTGGTGATTGGTCTCCTCACTCCGTTAACTTTTAAACCG
>CAYZLH010000600.1:0-1695 GCA_964478795.1 uncultured Bdellovibrionales bacterium
ATTGATTTAGGTTTAGCAGATAATGCGCCGAGAATTCTAGAATGGAATCGAAAAAAACGAGGTTTTCTCTGACATAAATGCGAGACCAAAAACGTCGCAATTTACGGCAATTTACGACGCAAAAAAACCGTTCTCTAAAATTTAGAAAACGGCTTCTTGTTTAAAACTGTTAAGAATTTTTCTGGTAAATTATTCTACGTCAGCAACAACGGAAAGATTTACTTCAGCAATAATTCCTTCCATCAATCGTACTGGAATTTTGAAGGAGCCAAGTTTTTTCAAGGAGCCGCCCATTTCAATTTGTTTGCGATCTACGGTCAATCCCTTTTGGGCCAAAGCATCAGCCACGTCTTGGCTGGTGATCGAACCGAACAATTTTTGGTTTTCGCCAGATTTACGACGAATTACCAAAGATACAGCCTCGAGCTGGGCTTTCGCAGCTTCTTTTTCAGCGCGAATCGCCGCCAATTTTTTCTTCAATGCGCGCTTTTGGTTTTCCACCTGAGCCACATTTTTCTCGTCTGCTTGTACAGCCAAACCTTTGGGCAATAGAAAGTTACGGAAGTAACCGGAGCTTACTTTTACGATTTCACCGATGCTACCCAAGGTGCTCACATTTTCTTTTAAAATTACGTTCATGGCTCTTTTTCCTCTACTGGTGGTTCCTTGCGGGCCCTAAAATTAAACCAAAAATCAAAAAATCCAAAACTCACAACCATGGGCCATAAAAACAAAATCCCAAGGGCGTAAAGAATGACTCGAATGGGTCCTCTTAGCCGCAGTGAATCTAGGAAGTAAGCTAGAATACTCATTCCTTGAAAAAAGTAAATGACAAGAATGGGTTTCACGCAATTTCTCGCGATTTGGGAATAGGGCTCTAGCTCAAAAATAAGGAAGGCCCCACACAGAAGTGCCGGCCAGACCAGCCAATCAGGGGTGCGCCATTTACGCAGAAAGTCTCGACTAATTCCTGTCCGACGGAGAAATCCTTTGGGATTCCACCGAATTAGAGTCACGCAAGGCAAAATGCAGAGGAGGAGCAAGGCGGCAAAAAGAAAGCCAGGCAATTCGGCAAAAATTCGCTCCGGCGATTTTTTCAATAGTTCCAACTCCTCTTTGGTTTCCTGGGGGATTTCTTCCGGATTGCGGTTAAGGAGTAGATCGGCGGTGCTGACCACTTGGGCTTCAATGGTCTGTTTAGCGGTTGGCCATAGGGATTGGCCCCGGGATTCCAAGGCGAACCAACCCAAAGCAGATGTGGCTAAGACAGCAAAAAGGGCTCCAGCCACCGCAATTTCAGGTCCCTTTTTACTAAGTAAGAGTTCACCTAAAACGAGGGCGGGTAAAGAAGCAAACACCAGAAAACCAATACCGCCCAACCATCCCCTTAAGAGCGACGAAAGTACAATGCCAAGCGCTACAGCAATGAGGAGCCAAAGGCGGCCTCTGGACCGAACGGGATCCCCGGCATGGAGATACAAAAGCGGTAAGGGCGCTAAAATGCTAAAAGCATAGGATAGAAAAAATAAAGGCCCTAACAAACATAGGGCCAAAGAAAAGGCCCAAGACCCGGGCCGATTCGTGGATGACGAGGGAGATTCCAAGGAAGTCTCCCAATTAGGCGTCAATGCCTTCCATTCCTTCTTCCACGGGCTTTTTCACGCGCTTCATGGGAGAGGGTTTCTTTACAAGCTC
>CAYZLH010000601.1:0-1676 GCA_964478795.1 uncultured Bdellovibrionales bacterium
TTCTTTTTCAGAATCGATTCCTGGTCCCTGTTTTCTGGAAACCTAAAAGTCCCAGTCAAAAGGGCGCTGCTGAAACTGAAACAACTCCTCATAGGGCAACGAAGCGAGGGCAAAGCCCAAGATAATGAGGAACAACACTACGGCCACGAAGATCAACAGATAAGGTGCAAAAACCGTGGCGAGCGCGCGGCGGGTGCTCACTTGATAGCGCTCTCTTACGCCGATCACCATCAGCACGAGTTGGGCAAAATAAGCCAAAAACCCGCCGAAAAAAGGCACCACTAAAAACCACTGACTAGTGAGCGCGATGGCTTGAATTTTCATGATTCCGGAAAAGGTCACAGGCTCGCGAGCATTCGGATCGTCTTCAATAAGCAAACGGCAAAAGAGGTAGAGACTAACGGTGCCCAACAACAATCTGAGCAACATGAAGAAGGGATCTAACACTAGGATTCCCGCGGACCAAAGAAAGCTTTGGCTGTCCATCGATAGCAGAGAAAATCCCTGCTCCGACGCCATCATACGTTGCACCCAGCGTTCAAACAAACGGGTCACAAACAACGAATTCATAGTTTCGAGGGCAAAGGCAATGGCCGAGGCCACCCAGCTGCCGACGAGGCCAAAAACAATTGCTTCGCTCAAACGATATCCGGAATGATCCTCGCGAAAGAAGTGCGAAGGCGAAAGCAATACCTTGCTCACCGTGGAGAAATATTTTCGCACGATATTAGTGCTGGTGCCCGTGGTGGGGGTCGTCTCCATGGGAATGATCGTGTCCATCCTCTTCCTCTTCTTTCACCCCTTCGGGCATCACAGTTTTATTGTTTGCTTCTAGGAAATCACTTTTTCGAATTGGCATCCACTTTAAAAAGGTTTCACCCATGGAACTTGCTTCGGTTGGGATTAACCCCTCTGTGAGCGCGGACTTTCTTCCCACCACCAAAAACTTGCGCTTCTCGCGAAAACCCTTGCCCTCGATCTCCACCACCAGATCAGGCACCTGAGACTGCAGCAACTTCCCGCCCTGGGAGTTTTTGTCTACAAAAAACTCTGCATCCATGTCTAACAAGCGTAGGAGGAATGTACGAATACGGGTCTGCGATATGGGATCAGACTTTTCTTCCGGCTGCCAATCTTCCTTTTGTTTGGTAAAGCGGATTTCCGATTTTTCGCGCGGAAACTGAAAGTGTACTTTTTCTAAATCCGCATAAACGCGCTGGGGAAAAAGTCTGCGTTCGCGATATTCAATAATCGGCTTGCGAAATCGTTCCAGAGGATAAGATTCCACCACGAAGCTACGTTTCCCTTCCACTGCGATCCACTCTCCGCTCTGGGAATTCTTTTTGGGAAAAAACTGAATCTCGCGGGCCCGTTGGCTAGTGTTAGCGTCAGCACTTTGCTGAGAATTTTTCTTGGCCTTCAGGCGGATCGTCAATTCCGGTTTGCCAAGACCGCCACTCACAGTGTGCAAAGACTTCGCATTGAGATAGACCACCGTGCTCACGAGGCCCTCCCATTGAATATGATTGCCCGGCGCTTCGATGGGGGCCACCAGCCTCCATTTTCCGTCTAGCTTTTTACCGCTCACTGCGACTTTCTCCGCAAAGCTAAGCTCCTCAAGGTCTTCTGATTCGATTTCCGGAAAAATTCGCTTATTTCGCCAGTGGAAAAGATCC
>CAYZLH010000602.1:0-1672 GCA_964478795.1 uncultured Bdellovibrionales bacterium
TACTGTCGTACCGATCGAGCAGAAGCGAAAATTGGGGCTGAAACCCGCCGCCTTTTTCTGGGCCAATTTCTAAAAAGTCGATCCCGCAGTTGGATGGACTTTGTTTGTTGAGCTTCATTGTTAGGGCTACGTTTTGGTCAGAAAACTCTAATTCCGCCGCCAGAGTGCTCGTCAAAATGCTGAAAAATAGAAGGGAAATCATCCTCTACCTTTCGACAAAATTGGGAGAAAATTGCAGGAGAAATCACTACCGGACGAGGTTGAGCATCCGTCCAAAACGAGAGAATCCGCTGCCTTTACCTGTGGGCGGCTACCGGATCTGTGATTTGCCGATCAAATCGAAAAAACGCTCTTTTCCCTCGGGTATCCGCTTGAGATTTTCAATGAGAGTGACGGCTCGATCGACCTTCTTTTCCACGTCGGCCACGGTGCTGATGTAGTGGATGATATTTCTCTGCTTTCCGGGAGTAAGTTTTTGGAAGCGTTTTTTCCCGATAGGATCTTGTTTCAATACTTCCTTTAGTTCCTGCGGGACATCCATCCCGTACTTACTGGTGTCGAGTCGAAGCTCCACTTCGATATTCGAACCGCCGGAGATTTCCAAATCCTTCATTTTCTTTTTGGAAAGCATGATAAAAGCTACGCCATTGCCCATGGGCATGAGTCCACAGGAAAAGGCCGGGTTGCGACCGATCTGACACTTCAAGCGCAATTTATACTTCCCGCCCATGGACTGAAAAATTTTTGCCGGCAATCCCACATAATGCATATTCCACTGGTCCATTTTTTGGACCTTGGTGCGAAATTTCCATTGTTTCGGCGCAGCTTTTTTCGGCATGCCATTTCCTTACCGAAAAAAATGGGAAATTCCTATCTAATGCATCTTGGCAAGGTGAAAATTTCTAGTGTGTTGGCTAGTTTGGCGTTACATTTTTTCACCCCAAATGGAAACCTACCTTTCATCTTTAAATGATCGCCAGCGTGAGGCCGTGGAAGCCAGCGAAGGCCCCGTAATTGTGTTGGCGGGAGCCGGTTCGGGAAAAACAAAAACTCTGATCACTCGCGTGGCCCATTTGGTTCACCGCGGAGTGGAGCCCCAAAAGATTTTAGCCGTTACCTTTACCAATAAGGCGGCGGCGGAGATGAAACATCGGGTGCAGGCTGTGATGACTCGCTCTGTGCAAGGGCGTTGGGCTGAGCCGTGGATGGGTTTTTCCTCTTCGTTCCCGGAAGTTTCTACCTTTCACTCCTTCTGTGTAAAGTTGTTGCGGGCTGAATCCCATCGACTGGGATTTCAGCGACCATTCATGATCTATGATGACGATGATCAATTATCGCTCTTAAAAAAGATCGTGGAAGATATTGGGCAAGACAGTAAACAAGCCAAGCGCTTCAAAAGCGCCATCGATCAGCTCAAGTGCCAAGCGCTCGGCCCGGCCGACGTGGATCCCAAAGATTTTTTTGGTCCCTTTGGCGACCAGTTGGTGAAAGTGTATACGCGCTATCAAGAGTCGCTGAAGGCGAATCACGCCTTTGATTTTGGTGATCTGATTGTGGAAGCCTATAAACTTTTACGGGATCACCAGGATCTATTGGATAAATATCAGGACCGTTTTCGTTATTTGATGGTGGATGAATACCAAGACACGAATCGCGCCCAGTATCTGCTCGT
>CAYZLH010000603.1:0-1667 GCA_964478795.1 uncultured Bdellovibrionales bacterium
TTAATTTAGTGCGTTTTATTGCTCGTCCATTCGTCGTGAAGGCGTTTATACACTTCCACTTTTAAGCGTTTTTCTTCCGTCATCGCGAATGCTTTTAGTTCTTGTGTGAGCGATCGTTCTTTGAGGGCGGCCATCAAAATTTCTCCCTTCACCACGGTCAGTAAGTGATGGGGATAGTTGGTCGCTTCTTTGCGATAACGATCCAATTCCTGCAGCAAATCGGTTTTTTCCATTTTGCCAAGGCGATTGCGGTATCCTTGAAACAAACGCTGACATTCTTTCAGGGTGCGGTATGCTTTTAACGAAACTACATTTTCACTCATAGGGCGTAATCCTTCTTGATATCGACCCAAGGGTCGGAGACGAGAAACCGGTGGAGAGAATAGCATTAACGGATTAATTTGGTCAACAACTATTTTGCGGAGGGTGGCGTGCATAAGATATTGAAACTATTGAGTTTGATTCTATTTCTTGGGGTCCTTTTAGGCCCGCAGATTGGTTTCGGTAGCTGGGAACCCAAAGAGGGCGCCCAAACTCTGGAAGACGTGAAGTTACTCGCTGAATTGAAAGGCAAGGTGGAGGGGCGCCCAGTTCAGCTAACGGCTGTGGCCGCCGGTACCCGCCTGAAAAAAGTGGTGTTTGTAAAAGCCAAAGTTTATGTGGCCGAGCTCTTAGCCTCCTCTCCGGAAAAATTTCAAAAAGACGAATCGACCGCGCTAACTTCCGTGCTGGGAATCGACAGTGTGGCCATGCGCTTGACGTTCCTGCGCGATGTAGACGCTAAATCCTTTCGCTCTGCCTTTGCTGACGGTTGGAAAGAAAATAAATTTCCAGAATCGGAGCCCTGGTCAAAAAACTTTCTAGAAAAAATTTTGGTCTTAGGCGAGCTGAAAAGGGGCGATCAGCTTTTGGTTGTAGCGACAAAATCGAAAGAGGGCGATTTGATCGTGGTCGACAATTTTAAAGAGAAACAACTCTTGTTCCCCGCGCAGAATGAAGATCGGCGTCGGATTTTTGCCCTCTGGTTGGGCCAACCTGCGGACTCGGGGCTGAAAGATCTCAAAGCAAAGTTTCTCGGAAAATAAAATAGTGCCCGGGTCTTGTGGAGGGAAAGTCGATTCGACCCGGGCACTAACAAAATTACATTCGTCCTTCTAAAGCAGCGATTCGGGCTTCAAGAGGCGGGTGAGTGGAGAAGAACTGCATCCACCCTGGTTTGCCTCCGGAGATTTTCATCGCGGAGAGCGAATCTTCCTGCATGGGAATTCCAGCCTGACGTTGCAGCGCTCGCAGAGCAAGAATCATGTTTTCTCGTCCGCCCAACGTGGCTCCGCCACGGTCAGCACGAAATTCGCGGGCTCGTGAGAAGGCTGCCACTACCATCATCCCTAGGATTCCCAGAATGATCTCAAAAAAGATCACCCCGAAAAACTGCACCAAGGGGCGCTGTTTTTCATCCAGGAATTGGGACAAGGTGTGAACAATCACGCGGGAAATGAACATTACGAAAGCGTTCACCACACCCTGAACAAGTGTCATGGTCACCATATCGCCATTGGCGATGTGAGCCACCTCGTGGGCTAACACGCCTTCCACTTCCTTGCGGTTCATTCGCTGGAGCAAGCCAGTGGAAACGGCCACTAGTGAATTGGACTTGCTAGGACCAG
>CAYZLH010000604.1:0-1666 GCA_964478795.1 uncultured Bdellovibrionales bacterium
CTCTTTGGCCCTCCTGGATCTGGAAAAGGAACTCAAGCAAAGGCATTGATTCAAGCCCTCGGGATTCCCCAGTTATCCACTGGAGATATGTTGCGAGAAGCCATTAAGAGTGGCTCGGAGCTTGGAAGTAAAGCCAAAGAAATCATGGATTTAGGGGAGCTGGTTCCTGATCAAGTTATGATTGGAATGATTCAGAATCGAATCCAAGCCCCGGATTGCCAAAAAGGCTTTATGCTCGATGGATTTCCGCGGACGGTAGCCCAAGCTGAGGCGTTGGATTCAATGCTGGCGGGGTCTGGCTTAAAGCTGGATAGTGTCGTTAGTTTTGACGTTAACCGCAAGGAATTGGTAGCCCGCCTATCGGGTCGCCTGGTTTGCTCAAATTGTGGGGCTAGCTACCATGAGCAATCGAAGTTACCCCGAAAGCCGGGAATTTGTGACCTCTGTGGGGGCGCGGTGGCAAAACGGGCCGATGACAAGCCCGAAGTAGTGGAGAATCGACTAGACACGTTTTTGGCGTCTACGAAGCCGGTGGCCGAATATTACCAGTCTAAGGGGCGACTTAAGGTCATCCAGGCTGAGGGTACGGAAAGTCAGGTTTTTGAGAGAATTTTGAAAGCAATAGGAGGAGCGCCAAAAGGGTAAAATCCCGTTGAAAAATGCGGTCTCGCCGTGATACGGAGGAGAGCTACCGCAGATGCTGATACGGGCTTTTTCATTGGAAATGCGCTTTGCAAGACCGAATGTCAAACAAAGAAGAGCCAATTCAGGTTGAAGGTGTTGTGGAAGAACCACTACCGAATGCAATGTTTAAGGTTCGATTGCCGAACGGACATCGTATTTTGGCCCACATTTCTGGGAAGATGAGGATGCATTACATCAAGATTCTTCCTGGAGATAAAGTTGCTGTTGAATTGTCTCCTTATGATTTAACGAGAGGGAGAATAACCTACAGAGCGAAGTAAATATCGCTTATTTAGGGAATTTCGGAGAGATTATGAAGGTAAGAGCTTCTGTAAAGAAAATTTGTGTAAAGTGCAAAGTTGTAAGACGTAAAGGTGTTGTGCGAGTAATCTGCAATGCAGACCCACGCCACAAACAGCGTCAAGGTTAATTAAGGGAGATTTAGAGAAATGGCACGTATCGCGGGTGTAGATTTACCAAGAAATAAGCGAATGGAATTCGCTCTAACAGCTATCTATGGAATTGGCAGAAATTTATCGAAAAAAATTCTTACGGAAGCGAAAGTTGCTTTGACTAAGAATTCGGACGAGCTCACCGAAGGCGACGTAGCCAAGATTAGAGAAGTGCTCGAAAGATCATACAAGGTTGAAGGGGATCTCCGCCGAGAGGTTACTCTAAATATCAAACGTTTAGTGGATCTTGGTTGCTATCGTGGAATCAGGCACAAAAAAGGACTTCCTGTGAGAGGCCAGAGAACTCATTCGAATGCCCGCACCCGAAAAGGTAAGGCAGTGGCGATTGCAGGTAAAAAGTCCGTTAAGGCGATGAAATAATTTTTAGTTAGATTTGGAAAGGGCTATCGAATGTCTGAACAACAAGTAAAACCTCAAGAAGAAGCGGCAGCAGAAGGCGCTGCGGCTCCGGCTGGGGAAGCTGCTACAGCGGTAAGAAAGAAAAAAGGCAAAAAGAACATTGCCAACGG
>CAYZLH010000605.1:0-1656 GCA_964478795.1 uncultured Bdellovibrionales bacterium
CCCATACAAATTAAAACGGCATCAAACTCGAGTGGCTTCTTGGTCAACACCAGGGCGATCGCTCGTTTTTTTCCTTTTTTGAATCCATGAATGTTGCAACCCAGGGTCAAGCGAATCCCCGCTTTTTTCATTTCTACTTTGAGGGTTTTAATTACATCTTGATCTACCGCCCTTAATAGTTCTTTCCGGCGATCGGCCAGAATAACCTCGGCGCCTAAATTTTGAAAAATGCTGGCGTATTCACAGCCAATAACTCCGGCCCCAAGAATGAGCATTTTTTTAGGGATTTTTTTCAATTTGAGAATGGTATCACTATCGTGCATTCCGGCGCGGTCGAATGGAAATTCTTCGTGGCGGAGGGGGTGGGTGCCAGTGGCAATCACGAAGTTTTTTCCCTGAAGAGTTTTTTTGCCAACTTGAATGGAATGGGGATCTAGAAATTTTGCCGTGCCATGAAACCACGCGATCTTGTTGCGGACAAGTTGGGATTTGACTACTTTTTCTTCGAGTTTTACCACGCGTTGGACCCGTTGAAAGGCCTCCGAAAACTCCGCATGAAAAGAGGCCTCTTTTAAGCTCTTGCTAGGAATCGTACCAAAGTGGGTGCAACTACCACCCGCCTTAAATTTTTCGATGATGGCTACAGACTTTCCTAATTTTGCCGCTTGAATGGCGGCTTTACTACCGCCCGGTCCTGAGCCAATAACAATTAAATCGAAAATTTTATCCATGGAGAAAAGTATTTCAGGCTTTCTTTCCCTCAGGCAACGATTTTCTTTTATTTTTCAGATCCCAAACGAAGATGGCTAGACCCAGCCAAATGAACGAAAATGCAACCCACTGGAAAGTTGAAAACGGCTCCCGGTAAATGAATACTCCCAGTAAAAATTGAAAGGTTGGGGATAGGAACTGAAAAAAACCGAGAGTAGATAGCGGCATTCCTTTGGCTGCTGCGACGAAGGCCAACAAAGGTACAGTGGTGACAATTCCGCTAAAGGCTAGCAAGGTAAAATCGCCAGTGGCCGCTTGGGGAGCAAAGCCAAGTCCCGAGCGGTAGTATATCCACAAGACCAGAATCGTTGGTATAGACAAAAACACCGTTTCGTAAAAGGTTGCCGTAATCGTCGGCAGGGCTAGTTTTTTGCGCACGAATCCGTATAAAGCAAAAGACGTTGCTAACAGCAGCGCGATCCAGGGAATCGTTCCTTGGCTGAACGCTAAAGTAAGCGCGCCGAGTGCTCCAAGGCCGCAGGCGATTTTGAGTCGAGAGTTCATTCGTTCTTGTAGGAGAATGGTGCCGAGAGCGACATTCATTAAGGGATTGAGAAAATACCCAAGGCTAGCATCGACCACATGGTTATGGTTCACTGCCCAAACGTAAAGATACCAATTGAAGCCAATGAGGGATCCACTCAGCGTCAGGCCGATTAAATTTCGCTTATTGACGAGAATTTTGGCCCGTTGCCAGTGCCAAAGCGGCCAGAGAAAAAGCGCCGAAAGCAAAATACGGTAGAGGATTAGTTCTTCGGCAGGAAAGGCAGCAATTTCTTCTTTGCTGGGGCGCGTTACAGCCGGTGCGCCTTTCTTGAGGGGGAGATTAGGATCATGTTGGCCAAATGGGCTTTTGCCGTGCATAAGATTAAGTTCCTTTGTTTT
>CAYZLH010000606.1:0-1649 GCA_964478795.1 uncultured Bdellovibrionales bacterium
GATTTGACCACGGTCAGGAGTTGGGTAGTAGTCCATAGCACCGTCTTTGCAAACTTGGCCGCCACGGGTACGAGGAGCTTTCCATCCGCGATCGTTAGCAGGAACCCATTTACCAGCTTGGCAAACAACAGTAATGGTGGGCTCTCTGTCGTCATTTCCCTGGCCAGGATAGTAGTCAGACAAACGAGCAGTTCCGTAGGTACCTTCTTTGCATACGCCGTATTCAGAAGGAAGTTTTACGCTGTTTCCGCCGTCTCTTCCGTCAACGCACACATAGCCAACTCTGCAGCTAGAATTGTCTAAGGTCTTTACGTAAGCACTAGCGGCTTTCTCGCCACCTCCGCAGAAATTCGAACCAGCTACGAAACGAGCGTAGAGGGAAGGATTTCCGTGAGAAAGAACGATGGCGCCTTGGTCAGCTACCAAGCCAGTAGCATCACGGCAGGTCATGTTTGCAGTGTTAGGACGAGCGGCGAAAGCAGCGCTCGAACAAAGAGCGATTGCCAATACGATTAAAGATTTCATTTGTAACTCCTATTGTTTTTGTTTGTTTCCCGCATTTCTTTGGGATGCAAGAGTTCTAAGCGTTAAAAAAACGTCGGTCAATAGGCTCAATTTAAATATAATTAATATTTATTTATATAACTATTATTTATTTACTGCATCAAATCCAAAAGCAGAACCCACCGAGCAGACATTGCTCGCCGCACTAACCGAGCCGCACCAATCAGTAAAAAATAAAAACTTGTTTAAGTTCGCTTATTTAGGAGGAAAAGTGTACCCAACTTGGGCGAAAAATGTTTCTTCGAGTTTCCCTGAAATTCTGTGCGCATCCACAGTAAAGGATACGAAAAAAAGTGAAAAAAAATTTTTTGCGGCTTTTTTTATTTAACCCCAGCATCCAATATGATTTCGCCCCCACACAAGGAGGGCAAACTTTAAATTCAATAATTTCAGCGACATGCGTGCGGACAAGAGATTTTCGTGTACCCAAACTGAAGACACATCGAAATTTTCAGTTGCACCGCAAGGCAATCCTAACTATGAAGGTCTCATGCAAAAAGACTCCCCTATCTATGCCTTTTTGGATCCAATTGACTATTTAAACTTTGAGTTTAAAAGACGTAAACACCATGATCCGCGTTTCACCCTACGGAAGTGGTCAACGCTGTTGGGTTATAAGAACCCATCCTTCCTCGCCCACATTCTTAAACGAGAACGGAAACTAAAAATTGATCTCGCCTCACGCGTCGCCGAAGTTTTTTCTCTCAATGCCAAAGAAAAAAACTACCTGGAGCTTATCGTTTTAAAAAACAACGCCAAGTCGCCGCCCGAGCAAGATCTATACTTTAAACTGATTCGGAAAGTGCGTCCGCGCCAGTATTGGGACGTCGATAATATTCCAGTGCACGAATTTGAATTTGCCTCAGAGTGGTATCACTGGGTCATCCTAGAGCTTTTCTTCCTGAAAGATTTTTTTCCAAGCGTAGACTATATCCAGAATAAACTGGGTCCCGCCGTAACCAAGAAGATGATTCAGTATAGTTTAGCCAAACTAACCGAAATAGGTTTGATTGAAAAGCGAGACGACGGGACTTTTGCCAGATCTACCAATGATCCTTTGTTTTTGAAGGATATTCCTTCGCACT
>CAYZLH010000607.1:0-1648 GCA_964478795.1 uncultured Bdellovibrionales bacterium
AAAGTTTTGTTGCGCCATGGTGACAAACTGCTAATTACCCACGATATTTTCAAGGAATGGGATTTACCGGGCGGGCGAATTTTGCTGGAAGAATTTGAAGCCGATTTTAGCGAAATTATTGCTCGGAAAATTAAAGAAGAACTCGGCGATAAAGTTCGATACGAACTAGGTCAGCCAAAGGTATTTTTTCGTGTAAAACGCACAGAAGAAGATGGGCGTGAGGTAAAAATCTTCGCTATTGGATACGAAGCAAAATACCTTGGCGGAGAAATTATACTTGGCGATCATCACGACAAATATGAATGGGTAAACGTAAAAACTTTTGACCCGGAAAATTATTTCACCGGCGGCTGGCTAAAAGGTATCAAAGACTATCAGCTATTAACCTAAAGTTTAAAGATTTCGGCGAGCAGAGCTCGCCGTTATTCGTCAATGATTTTGCCCAGAACGATTGTGTGTTCCAGACATTCACCGCCTGAAGTGAAAAGAAAGTAACCGGTTAGGATATTGCCGTCGAGAACTGGCTCCATCCAATACTCGTCCGCTTGCCACATTTCGGAGTAGGGGAATTGGCCACGCTTCCACCATTTCGGTAGCATTTCTTCGCTTTCTTGCGGCTCGCCCTCCCATTCTTCAGCGACGAAAACGTAGCACTTTTGGTTCCAGCCCCTCTCAACCGGAACGTCTGAAAAGTAGAAGTACAAGATTGCAACGAGTCGGAGACTGCGGATTGAGGTTTGAAATTCTTCTTTAGTCTCACGGATATGGCAGTCTTCAACCGTCTCGCCTGGCTGGACCTTGCCGCCGGAGAAATTCCACTTTCCTGCTCCAAAACCCCGCCTTTTCATGGCCAAGCAAACTTCGTCCGTGGGTCTAGAGATCACACCAAGTGTTGTTTTCTTCAGCCCATCAACGTAACGAGCGTGATGCTCTGTAAGGTTCATAGAGCCGTTATAGCAGAATGCTCTGAAAAATCGAAAAACCGCCAAATCTAACCCACAGCAGGATATTTGTGGTTTTTCACCTTCCGCCTGGGGCAGCGTGCCGGGGTAGGGAGTGTGAGGGTGTAGGGGCCGGGCTTCAAGACTCTGAGGCCCCTCATCCTCACAAAGAATATCGACATTTCCAATTCAATCGCTATTGTTGCCAATGGAGGTAGCACCTTATGAACGAAGAACCCCGTTTCTGCGCATGCGGTTGTGGGCGTGAAATCTATGAGTGTATGGGTATCACCAAGGCAGGAGACGTGGTTAAGTTTATCAACGGTGAGCCCATCGTTCCGCGCGAACTCCACGGCTTATGCGCTCTCAAACTCCGCTGGACCAAATCCGGCCAGCTCGTCAAACGCAAACTCTCCTTGGCCACTCCCTAGTGGCCATAGCCTTTTCCCTCGACTTCTTCGGGGTAAAAATATATAATTTCCATACACTTTGGAGGTGAACATTAATTGCAAACAATCGTTTTATGCGTTGGTCTGCCGGGCTCCGGCAAAACCAGCAGTTCGAATTTGTTCGTGAAGCGCCCGGGCATTAAGGCCAACGTCATCCACGTGGAAGATTGGCTAAAGGCAAACAACGAACACCTGCGCGATAGATACGGCAACTCGTTTCTTAGAGATGATACGTGGCCAAACATGTGGCGACACGCC
>CAYZLH010000608.1:0-1644 GCA_964478795.1 uncultured Bdellovibrionales bacterium
ACGTTCCCTTGACTCCTACCACTCACCACTTGGTGAATGAAGAGCGCCTGAAACTAAGTAAACCTGGGTTAATGTTGATCAATACCAGTCGGGGCGCCTTGATTGATACGGCGGCCATGATTCGGGCCTTGAAACAGGGAAAGATCGGTGCCGCGGGCTTAGACGTTTATGAAGAAGAAGGGGGAGTGTTTTTTAAAAATCTCTCCAGCCAAATCTTGCAAGATGATCAATTGGCCAGACTATTGACGTTTCCCAACGTTCTGCTGACCTCCCATCAAGGATTCCTAACGGAGGAGGCCTTGGCCAGTATTGCTGAAACTACTTATGAGAATCTTCAGGCGTTTCAACAAGGGAAAAAACTGGTTAACGAAGTTCGCGCCGATACCCACACGCAGTAACGCTGGCTTTCACAGTAGTTACAGACGAATCGAAAATTTTTCTTAGCGAAATAGCGCGGCTTTCAGCAAACCTTGGGTGTACTTCTCTTTTGGCTGATGGAAAACGGATTCCGTATCGCCAGCCTCCACCACTTTACCTTCTTGCATAACGATGATTTTATGAGAAAGCGCCTTCACCACCTTTAGGTCGTGACTGATGAATAAGTAGCTCAATCCCCGTTTTTCCTGGAGATCCAGCAACAAGTGAATGACTTGCGCTTGCACAGAAAGATCCAAGGCCGAAGTGGGCTCATCAAGAAGGATTAACTTGGGCTCCAGTACTAGCGCCCGGGCAATGGCGATGCGCTGCCGCTGACCACCGGAAAACTCATGCGGATAGCGATCCAAATAGAGCGCCGGATCCATCTGCACATCCGTTAATGCCTTTTCCACTTTTTGCCGTCGTTCCGATTTAGAAATTTCCGGATGATGTACCTCGAGGCCCTCACCAATGATTTGCTCGATGGAGAGGCGAGGGTTCAAAGAGCCGTAGGGATTCTGAAATACCACCTGCATCTCTTTACGTAGGGGGCGCATTTCTGCCCAGGAAAACTTGGAAATATTCTTGCCATCATAAGAGATCGAACCTTCGCTCGAAATCAGGCGCAAAATCGCCATGCCCAGCGTGGATTTACCAGAACCACTTTCGCCTACAATACCCAGCGTCTCGCCCGGGCGGAGTTGCAGGTCGATGCCGTCGACGGCTTTGATGTAACCCACGGTGCGTTTCACTAATCCCTTTTTAATCGGAAACCAAACTTTTAGCGCATTCACGTCTACTAGTGGGGCCCCTTGCGGCACGGTACGGGGCGAGCCCTTTGGTTGTGAGCCTAGCAACTTTTGCGAGTAGGGATGTTTGGGATTCTGAAAAACTTCGGCAGTGGGGCCAGACTCTACCACTTCGCCTTTTTCCATCACATATACTCGGTGGCTCATTTTTTCCACGAGCGTGAGATCGTGAGTGATAAACAAAATGGCCATACCCATCTTTGCTTGCAAGGAGCGCAAAAGATCTAAAATCTGGGCTTGTACGGTCACATCTAAGGCAGTGGTAGGCTCGTCAGCAATGAGCAAATCCGGCTCGTTGGCCAAAGCCATGGCGATCATCACCCGCTGGTTTTGACCGCCGGAAAGTTCATGGGGATAGGCGGTGAGGCGTTGTTCGGGATTTGGGATTGCCACTAGGTGGAGTAACTCCAATACCTTC
>CAYZLH010000609.1:0-1624 GCA_964478795.1 uncultured Bdellovibrionales bacterium
GGAGAGGGTGCCGTGAAGCACATGATATTTTCCCTTAAACTTTCCCGAGGCCTCCAGGGCGCGCACATCCGACGGACGCTCCACCACACAAATGGAATCCACTGAGCGCAACGGATTCAAGCAAATCTCGCAATCCTCTTCTTCCGTATAGGTAAAACAAGTGGAGCAGAGGTGAATTTTTTCTTTCGCGCGCAAAAGCGAATCGGTGAGTCGCTTCACGCGATCACTATCAGCATTCAATAGGTGAAAGGCTAAGCGTGTGGCTGACTTCTCGCCAATCCCTGGTAGCTTGGAAAGTTCATGCACCAATTGCGTGAGAGCATCGGCTTGTTGTGGCACAAACGACATTGGATCTCGTTTCTAAAAGAGGCCAGGAGGTAAAGACATTCCGCCCATGGCTCCGCCCATCATTTGATTTTCTAACTCTTTGGATTTTTTGATGGCTTCGCTCACGGCGCCTTTAACCATTTCCGAAAGCATTTCAGCGTCGGTGCCTTCGAGTGCTTCTGGGGCAATTACAAGGGAAAGCAAATCTTGTTTTCCGCTCATGACAACCTTAACGGCACCACCGCCGGCAGAGGCTTCCACGGATTTAC
This sequence comes from uncultured Bdellovibrionales bacterium, assembly GCA_964478795.1. GTDB lineage: Bacteria > Bdellovibrionota > UBA1018 > CAIPTA01 > CAIPTA01 > JAKFYM01. The sequence continues at coordinate 597 of CAYZLH010000609.1, forward strand.
TGGCCAACTCGGCCTGCATGTCTTCCATCTTTTTCTGCATTTGCTTCGCTTGTTGCATTAGTTGCTGCATGTTACCGAAGCCGCCGCCCATTCCTCTTTTCATTTTGCCTCCCAAAAATTCTTATTCACTCTTAGATCTATCTATATCAAAACTGGAAAGTTCCGCGCCAAAGATTTCTTTCGTATTGCGCACGATTTCATGTTCCAAAAATTTCTTCTTCTTTTCCGCCGCACTCTTTTCTACGGTTTCTTTTTTTCGCTCCATTAAGGAGCTTTCGGTAGGGGCTTTCCCTTCCGCCGCCACGGATTCAATGACCAGCTTTACTTTTTTATCGCAAAAGCTCTGGAGGTGCTTTTCTAATTGTTCAAAATTCGCCCGGTGCTGGGCCTGCATTTGGTAAAAGCTGTGGTTTTTGCGAAACCCGATTCTAATCTCGCTGCCATCCAGCCACTTTTCACCGGCCACCGGGATGGCGTGTTCTAAGAGCGCGCCCAAACTCGCTTTTTGCTGAAGAAGAAACTGCACAAAGGACTCAAAGCTGGATCCACCCATGCTCGCCACTTTGGTGGGGCTTTGCGCGGCAGAATTCACCGAGTTCTCAGGCTTACTGGCGGGCTGACTTGGTGCTACTAGAGCTGGGGCATTCCCCTGGCTAGAACTTTTTTTTTCCGCATGGATGGGGGCGGTAACGGGCGCGGAAACAGGAGCGGCTTTTCCCGATGTTTTGGTGAGTCCGCCGGTAGTGGAGTTGGCGGCCGAGTTGGTCGAATTACCGGCAAAAAAGTTTTCCAAAGACTTCAAATGACTTAATCCGGAAAGGCGCGCCAAGGTCATTTCTAAACTCGCTTTTGGTAAGGGACTCTTAAGAATCTCTTCGAGCGATACGCTCATAACGCGAAAGGCAGCCTGCAAGGTTTCGGGGCTAATTTCTTCTACAAGAGATTCAAAATCAGCCTTCTCGTCTTTGTTGATTTCTGTCAGATTTTCACTGGCGCGCAGCTTTACAAACACGGCTGTGCGCAGCGTT
>CAYZLH010000610.1:0-1623 GCA_964478795.1 uncultured Bdellovibrionales bacterium
TAGTGAAGTTGCGACCCTCATAGGCCTTTTTGTTTTTCTCCAAATGTGGTTCAAGTACTGACTTACGCCACTGGGCTTCTGCTTCTAATACTTTTTTGTCCATACACTCTTCCTCAGAAAAACGTTTTGCTTCCGCTTCCGCTAAAACTAACTCACGCCTAACTATCGCGCGTGTTCGGATAACTCGGCGCTAGCAATTACCAATCGTTGAATTTCGCTCGTACCTTCGTAAATTTCCGTGATTCGTTGGTCGCGGAAGTGACGCTCTACGGGATATTCATTCACATAGCCATATCCACCGTGAATTTGCAGAGCCTTGTCGACAATGAAATTCGCAGCTTCAGAGGCAAACAGTTTCGCCATCGCCGCCTCTCGGGTAAATTTAAGTCCCTTGTCTTGCATCACTGCTGCTCGCCACACCAATAATCGTGCGGCATCTAAACGCGTGGCCATATCGGCGAACATAAACTGAATTCCTTGGTGCCTAGCCACGGACTTCCCAAAAGTTTCTCGCTCATGGGCAAATCGTTTGGCCGCTTCCAAAGCGGCGCGGGCGATACCAAGAGCTTGGGCGGCAATGCCAATCCGTCCGCCATCTAAGGTGTGCATGGCAATTTTAAAACCGTCGCCTTCTTTGCCCAACATTTGGGAATGGGGAATTTTTACGTTTTCAAAAATTAGCTGGGAAGTTCCGGAACCACGAATCCCTAATTTGTGTTCCACTTTGCCCACCGATAGACCAGGAGTATTTTTGTCGACGACAAAGGCATTCACGCCCTTGTGTTTCAATTCCGTGCCCATGGTGGTGAACAAAATAATGGTATCACTCTCGGGACCATTGGTGATCCAGTTCTTCGTGCCATTAACCACCCAATGATCACCTTCGCGTTTCGAGGTACAAATCAAGGCTCCAGCATCGGAACCCGAACCCGGTTCAGAGAGGGCGAACGCACCGATTTTTTTCCCGGCGGCCATCGGCGCCAAGAATTGCTTCTTTTGCTCATCGGTGGCCCACTTTTTCATGGGTCCACAAGCTAGTGAGTTGTGCGCGGAGAAAATCACTCCCGTAGAAGCGCAAGCAGCGTTGAGCTCTTCGCCCACCAAGGCGTAGGTAAGGTAATCTAATCCCGCACCGTTATATTCGGGATCCACGTTGATGCCGAGCAATCCCATTTGTCCCATTTGCGCCACGATCTCTTTGGGGAATCGACCGGTCTGATCGATTTCCGCAGCCTTCGGCGCAATTTCCGCGGTGGCAAATTCGCGAACTTGTTCGACGATCATTTTTTGTTCGTCTGTTAGCTCTAATATTCCTAGATTCATTTATTCCCCTTTAAATTGCGCTTTTCGTTTTTCAGCAAAGGCTTGCATACCTTCGCGTTGATCGTAACTACCAAAGATACTACCAAACAGCAGGGCCTCCTCGCGAAGGGCACTGTCGATGGGTTGCGTATAAATCTGATTCATCAGGCGTTTGGATTTGGCCACGGCCATGGGTGAATTTTTGCGAATTTCTTGAGCGATTTCTTTGGCGCGTTTGAGCAGATCCGCTGCCGGCACCACCTCATTGGCTAAGCCGATGCGTAGGGCTTCGGCAGCTTTAATTTTTCGACCGGTGTAGAT
>CAYZLH010000611.1:0-1620 GCA_964478795.1 uncultured Bdellovibrionales bacterium
CTTTCTTTGCGTTTATTTTCGTCCTTTAGAAAACTTAGTCCATATTCTCCATCCTTATGTGAGCTACGGAATCATGCCGATCTTTGCGTTGGCTAATGCTGGAGTAGCCCTCGCTGGTGTAAATTTTACCGACGTAATTTCCAACAGCATATTCCAAGGAGTGTCGATCGGATTGTTTTTCGGAAAACCAGTTGGAATCATTTCGGCCTGTTTAGTTGTAGTTGGCCTTGGATTAGCTAAGCTCCCACGCGGAGTAGGTTGGTCTAAAATGATTGGCGTCGGCTTTTTGGCAGGCATTGGATTTACAATGGCCCTATTCGTTTCTAGTTTAGCGTTGTATCCGGAGCAGGAAATCTATTCGAAAACAGGAATTCTGCTCGGGTCACTGGCCTCGGCATTTGTGGGAGCATTCTTTGTTTGGTTAGGATTGAAGCCGCAGAAGCCCGAAGGTGACGAAAAATAATTTTCTTATTTTTCTGAAGACAATTCGCAAGCTTCCGTTTCAAAGGTCTTTACGGGTTCCCGCGGATCCCAGCGCACCATCGTCAGCTTCATCAAGTGGTTGTTTTCAAACTTTGGATACAATTCGTAAGTTGTACTGAACAGCTTATGGCTGCAGCGAAACCCATTTTGGCCGGGGGAATTTTGATAAAAACAGGTGGCAGAAGTGGCGGGAATTTCTTTTCCGTCCACATACAGTTCCGAGGTCACTAATGGCATCGCATTCTCTTCACCAACATGATCCACCGTCGCCGTAGCTTGAACTTTTTCTAAGGGAAATTCACAAATATAAGTGGCGGCAAAAACGCTAGCTGCAAAAATCAGTGAAAGCATAGTCTCCTCGTGTGTTGGAACCCTAACCTGAGATGATCGAGGAAGCAAAAAAAAATGCCCAGCCGTGACGCTGAGCATTTTCGCACTTCGCTAAATTTCGGGGATTAGCCGTGAAATTAATAGCGATAATGTTCGGGCTTGAATGGTCCTTGAACAGAAACATGCAAGTATTCCGATTGTTTTTTCGAGAGCTTCGTTAGTTTCACACCAATTTTGCCGAGGTGAAGCGCTGCCACTTTTTCATCGAGCTCTTTCGGCAAACGATACACATCCACTTTTTTGTACTTATTAGTATTGCGGTTCGTCCACATTTCAATTTGTGCGATGGTTTGGTTCGAAAACGAATTACTCATCACAAAGCTGGGGTGACCCGTTCCGCAGCCAAGATTTACCAATCGCCCTTTGGCCAATACGATGATTTTCTTCCCACTCTTCATCGCGTGAATGTCTACTTGAGGCTTCACTTCGGTGATTTTGGAATTGTTGTTTAACCAAGCCATATCGATCTCAATATCAAAGTGACCAATATTGCACACGATGGCGCCATCTTTCATTTTTTCAAAGTGTTCGCGGGTAATGATATCGCAGCAGCCCGTAGCTGTTACAAAAATATCCGCTTCTTTGGTGGCCTCTTCCATGGTGGTTACTTCATAACCTTCCATCGCTGCTTGCAGCGCGCAGATCGGATCTACTTCCGTTACCAATACGCGGCAGCCATACATGCGCAGGGATTGAGCCGAGCCTTTACCCACATCGCCGTAACCAGCTACCACAGCCACTTTACCA
>CAYZLH010000612.1:0-1617 GCA_964478795.1 uncultured Bdellovibrionales bacterium
AATCCTCGCAACTCAGTGGACCAGGCGCGAACTTCTTTATCAACTTGAGCAAAGGAAACTTCGCCTTCTTCTTTGTCTACACCGGCATCTTCAGCCATGGTGTTGAGGATGTCGAAACGCTTTTCGATATAGCTTTCTTTCAATTCTTCTTCGTCCCAACCGTGTTCAGCTGCGGCCGCCAAATACGCTTCGTAGGCAACGCGTGCTTCTTCTCCGGTGGTCGCTTGCTCAAGTTCTTTCTTGAGCTTGCTCTTCAAGCCATTGTTCGCTTGATCGAGGTAGTGAGACACATCCCCAAGCAACTCACTGGCTTCGGTAATTGCGGCAGACAAACCTACATAATCATTGTCTTGGCAGAGTTGAAGAACCTTAGCAGCTAGATCATCGTAACGTTGATCACTGGCAGCTTTTTCTTCTTTAGCCAATCGAATCTTCTCTTCTTCTTGCTCTTTAGCCAAACGAGCATTTTCTTCTTCTTCTAAGCGATCTTTTTCCGCCTGGGCTTCAGCATCCAAAGTGGCCTTTGAAGTAAGCACGAGCTCTTGGCCATCGGCAATCGGTAAGATTTCGTCAACAATTCGATTTTTGGAAGCCTTACTAACGGCGGCTTCGTGGCGCAGATATAATTTTCCATCTGCATCTTTCAATTTAATTGCGGGAATATAATCGCTTAAGTCAGCGAGATCGGAAGCATCGTAGTCTTGGCGTTTAAATCCGCTTTCGCATTTTGGCATACGAATCGAAAATAGGTGTTTTTCACCTTCTACTCGATAGTTATAACTTAAATCTTTCGTGCATCGTCGTGGGAGCAATCCAGCCAGGATCAGGCTTCCTTTTTCGTGCTGCACTTCTAAATCTGGAACGATGGCGCTCAACTCGGATAAGCTTACGCCTTCTTTTGGGGCAATCGCTGCGCCTTCCGCTAGGGGGCTAAACACACCGAGGAACAAGGTGGCGGCGGCGATTTTCATCATCAACTTTTCGCGTTTCATGGTTTTCATAACTCTCTCCAATTCGTTTTTTGACCAGTCATCCACAAGCTAGAGACTGGTTTGGGGCTTATCCTCAATCCACGGGACTTACCTTACTAGATTAGTCTGCAATGGCGGTGCCAAGTTACGGGAATGTCGGCTTACTTCTGTAATTTCAGATAGTTATCGACGCTGATCAGCCAAAATGTCTATTTCCCTAACACCAGACCTGATCAGTGTTTTTACAGTTTCTGCATCCCCCCCCACCCAGGCAATTAGAAAACCGATCTTTTATTAATAAATTCAAACACTTAGAAAGACCGACCAAAAACTAGACAGTCAAAAGAAAGGCATGACACCCACCTAACCCCGTAGTATGAAAAGGGAAATTCAACCGAATGATCAAACCGATTGAGGGTACGCAAATGGCGGTATTTGAGAAGATCCAGGCCGATAACTATGAACAGATTGTTTTCTGCAACGACCATAAGGTGGGCCTAAAGGCCATTATCGCCATTCATAATTCTGCACTTGGGCCCGCAACTGGCGGTTGCCGCATGTGGAATTATCGCAATGAAGAGGAAGCCCTCACGGACGTACTTCGTTTAGCGAAAGGGATGACCTATAAAGCTTCGATTTCTGGACT
>CAYZLH010000613.1:0-1603 GCA_964478795.1 uncultured Bdellovibrionales bacterium
TTACCGGCCACCAGCTGGACAACCAACTGCGAATATAAAAGGCCACAAAAGCCGCACCAGATGCTGAAAACAAAAGCGTAAAAAATCTTGCCGAAAATTCACTTGGCTCAACAAGCGACATCCAGCCACCCAAAAGTGCCAAATGTAACGGCGGTTGATGCTGGTTCCACCCGGCTTGCATCGGCAATTGAAATAGCGAAGTCCAGATTTGGTAGTCTTCATCTAGCCAAATAGAAACACTACGGACATCTTTTGCTTGAAACAGAAATAAAGAAACCCACAGTAAAAAAAAGATGGCGATTTCTTTATTCCACTGCCACTTTTTGACGAGTAAGACGAAACTACAGACGGTAGCAAACAAAAGTGTTACAAAGAAATATTTGTCGATAAATGGAATTTCAAAGTACTGGACTTGAGAATATCGAACCGCGGCGCCGATAAAAGTCAGTACACCTAAAAGGGAAGCAAAAAGCAGCTCTAAAATTTCTTTAGTTCTCGTCTTTTCCAACTTTCATCGCCTCTATCTTTTTTTCCGCCAGCTCTTTTTCACTTTGGGCATCTAACCAGGCTTCCTCGGAAGCCTGCACAGACCGACCAAGATCGGAAAGTCGATCCACATCTTGTTTAGAGGGTATCATCCCATCGGAAATTTTTTGATTTAATTCCTCTAGCTCTCTTTGGTCGGCCGACATCTTTTCTTCCAATTGGAGAATTTTCTTTTCCCATTGGCGAAGCTCCCGCTCTAGGCCTTTTTTTAATTCCTTCCAATTTTCTTTTGGAACCACCGCTTCCGAAGTTCCCGGTCCCGCCTTAGATTCTACAACAGGTTGTAAAATCTCTTTTTGTAAACTCCAGACGTATTCTTCATAGCTCCCTGGATACAACCGCACAGCACCTTGATTCACCTCGAGAATCTTTTTGCCCACGCGGCGAATAAATCCACGATCATGGCTCACAACTATCACAGTGCCTTCGTATTGGTTCAAGGCGTTGGTCAGCGCTTCCACGGTTTGAAAATCCAAATGGTTCGTGGGCTCGTCGAGAATTAAACAGGAACATTTTCTTAGCAGAATCTTCCCAAGCGCAACTCGGCTCTTTTCTCCACCAGAGAGAACGCGCACCGGCTTGCGCACATCGTCACCGGAAAACAGCAGGGAACCAGCCATATCAAGAATCTGTTGTGGCAAAACCTCACGATGGGCGGCCTTTTCAAGCGAGCCATATACCGTGTCCTCTAGGTCAAGGCTCTCGATTACGTGTTGCGCAAATAAGCCTAACTCCACACCGATGCCCTTTTCTGTCTCTCCCTTAATCGCGGGCAATATCCCCGCCAGAGCTTTGAGTAAGGTAGATTTACCGGCACCATTTCGCCCCACTACCGCGAGGTGATCGCCTCGTTCGACTGTCAGGGCTACTTTTCGCAAAACAATTTTCTCCCCATAGCCAAAATCCGCATCGCGAATCGAAAAAACCACACGCGGCGATTTAATTGGTGGGGGAATACGAATCACGCTCGAAGTCGGCAAAGGTTTGAGCTCGAAGGTTTCCATCTTCGCCAAGGTTTTTAGGCGCGACTGAGCTTGCCTAGCTTTGGTAGCCGAGG
>CAYZLH010000614.1:0-1594 GCA_964478795.1 uncultured Bdellovibrionales bacterium
AAACGAAGCAGGGTAAAGAAATTGTAACCATTCTTTCCGCACGCAAGGTGGAAATCCAAAAAGAATCTTTCGTGCTGTTTTCGCTTCTGGACATTTCAGAGCAAAAGAAGGCTCAGGAAGAGTTGTTAGGAGAGCGAATCAAGCTTGAGCAAATCTTTAACGAGTCTCCTGCGGCCATGGCTTTATGGGTGGGTGATGATCTGGTTTTTGAAAAAGTAAATCCGGAGTATCAAAAAATATTCAACGAGATCAATCTTTTAGGGAAACCTTTTGTTCAAGCTTTGCCTGAGTTTGAAAACCAACCATTCCCGGACCTCATCAGAAGTGTCCTAAAAACCGGAAAACCTTATACCGGCAAAGAAGTCTTGGCACGGCATCGGCGAGTGCCCGATGGCCCAATGGAAGACAGGTACTATGATTTTTCGTATGTGCAAATTAAAAATCCTGATGGAAGCCCATATGGCGTTTATGATCACGCAATCGACGTGACCGACAAAGTAAATGCACGGCAAGAGCTAGAGGCCAAATCCGCTCAATTACAAGCCATCATAGAGCAGATGCCGATGGCCGTTGTATTTGCCGATGCAAACGGAAAGCTGCTGTTTGCTAATAAAAAAATTAATTCGGTTTGGCGCCACGACTTTATTCCTTCGGATAGTATTGAAAGCTACAAAGAATATATTGCGTTTCATCCGGATGGCACCCGCTATGAAGGAAAGGACTGGCCGCTGGCCAGAGCCATTACTAAAGGGGAAACCATTATCAACGAAGACACTGACGTACTTCTTGGCGATGGCACCCGCGGAATTCTGCGATTAACAGCCGCTCCGATCAGAAAACAGGACGGAAGTATTTTCGGAGGCATCGTGCTTTCTCAGGATGTCACTGAACTTAAGAAGTCGGAACAAGCCCTCCGAAACGCCAAAGAAGAGGCCGAGCGTGCAAACGAACTCAAGTCAGCCTTCCTGGCTAACATGTCTCACGAGATCCGCACTCCGCTTGGGGCGATGATTGGCTTTGCAGATCTTCTGCGTGATCCGACGCTAACTGAAGAAGAGCGCTTAAATTATATCGACGTACTTACCCGCAACGGCGATAACTTAGCGGTCATCATTAATGACATTTTAGATTTATCAAAAGTAGAGGCCGGTCATTTGGTGCTGGACTTTAAAGAAGTGTCACCGAAGTCCTTAGCTGAAGAAGTGGTTTCCTTGTTAAAAGTAAAAGCTGATGAAAAAGAATTACCACTGGAGTTTGAAGCAGACCCATCAACACCTGAAAAAATCGTTGCTGATCCGGTAAGAATCCGGCAGATCCTAATCAATCTTGTCGGGAACGCGATTAAGTTTACGAATTCAGGTTCAGTGAAAGTTAGATCTTACGGAGTCCAATCTAAAGAAAACACCTGGAGCGTCTGTTTCGAGATTGCAGACACCGGAATCGGAATCGAAGAATCGCAAATTGAAAATATGTTTGAAATGTTTGTTCAAGGTGACGGTTCAATGACCCGGCGTTTTGGCGGTACCGGTCTTGGGCTTGCGCTTTCCCGCAAGTTAGCACAAGCCATGGGAGGGACCGTTAGAATAAAAGATAC
>CAYZLH010000615.1:0-1587 GCA_964478795.1 uncultured Bdellovibrionales bacterium
GCCCAATGGACTTTGGTCCGCGTGCCCTTGGCGGGAGATCTATTTTAGGAGACGCTCGCTCGCCAGCAATGCAAACAGTGCTAAACCTAAAGGTGAAGTATCGTGAATCCTTTCGCCCTTTTGCGCCTGTTGTATTACGGGAAAATGTTTCCGATTGGTTCGATCTAGATGAAGATAGTCCGTATATGTTGTTGGTAGCGAATGTGAAAGAGCAACATCGCAAAAAACTATCAACCCAGGAAGAAGCGCTCTTCGGAATCGAAAAACTAAAAATTCCTCGATCTTCTATTCCTGCGGTAACCCACGTGGATTACTCAGCGCGTGTCCAAACGGTTCATGCCGACACAAATCCTAAATTCTATTCTCTCCTAAAGAAATTTCAAAAGGCTACGGGCACTCCGGTTTTGGTAAATACGAGTTTCAATGTGAGAGGCGAACCCATCGTATGTTCTCCAGAGGATTCTTATCGTTGTTTCATGGGCACCGATATCGAAGTGTTGGTTGTGGAAAATTGTATTCTCTATAAGCACGAACAGCCGGCCCATATGAAGCAAGACTATAAAGATCGGTTTGAGCTAGACTAAATGGGCATTTCTAAATCCGGCCAAGTGGTGGTGATCGGAGTGGGCGTAGTGGGCGCCGCCATTGCGGCCAAGCTTGCCAAGGCTGGATATTCGGTCATCGGTATCGAAAAAAATCCTCGGCCAGCCGATGGCGTTACCAGCAGAAATAGTGGCGTTATCCATGCGGGCCTATACTATCCAAAGGGTTCTTTAAAAGCTGAGTCGTGCTTAGCAGGCTTTCCCAAACTATATGAATGGTGTGCAAAACATCAGGTGCCTCATAAGAAACTGGGAAAATGGATTGTTGGCAGAAAAGAAGATGAGGCGGATTTACAGGAACAGTTTCAAAATGCCATCGATTGTGGCGCCACGGGATTTCGCTGGGGAAACGCGGCTGAACTAGCGACGTTGGCGCAAAAGGGCGTGTTAGCCGAAGTGGCTTTTTTCTCTGAACATACGGGCATTGTGGACCCTTATCTCTATACCCGCTCTTTTTTAATTGAGGCGGAAGAAAATGGCGCAACATTTCTTTTAAACACAGAAGTGACGAGAGTGGAAAAGTCCGGCGATCAACTCATCGTTCACACTACCAATGGTGAGGCGCCCTGTGATTTGTTAATTAATGCCGCTGGGCTATATGGCGATGATATTCACACAATGCTGGGACTTTCTGACATTAAGATCTATCCCTATCGCGGCGACTATTTTCGAATCCGGAAGAAACTTTCCTGCGACCAACTAGTTTATCCCGCCAAAAAGAAAAATAGTCCGGGTCTAGGCGTTCATCTTACTCTAGAATTAGATGGTGCCTTTAAGTTAGGGCCAGACGTTACTATCGTGTCTTCCAAAGAAGATTTCTCCGCACCCCTACACCTCAATGAAAAGCGAGACCAATTTTGGGAGTCTGCACGCAAGTTTCTTCCCGCATTGGAGCGTGAAGATTTAGTTTATGATACCTGTGGAATTCGGCCAAAGCTGAGAGCTCCCGAGGAAAAGGTGGAAAAGGATTTCGTTTTGAAAAAAT
>CAYZLH010000616.1:0-1586 GCA_964478795.1 uncultured Bdellovibrionales bacterium
GACCTTTGGGTTATGAGCCCAACGAGCTACCGGACTGCTCCACCCCGCGTCAATTTGTGTAGCCCGAATAGACCACAACACCCAGATGCAAGTCAACTCTCCCGTGGCTAACCGATGAAACATTCGCGCTGACGCTAAGCGAAATCCACTCCCCCCGGGGCTGCGATTTCCGCATTTGGAGACTCCAACCCAAGAAAAAGCCCTTACAATTTAGCAAATATCGGTACCCACCAAGGGCTGAACTCCGGCCATAATTCCGATCAAATGTGGTCGAGCCGTTCGCTAGCGCCGAACGTTGTCTCATTTTCCCATGAGACAATCTGCGTCTACCGGGGAACTATTTCCCCAATTCGGAAAATTCGAATCACCGGAATAGGTCTCGCCTCTCTCTCTTTCTTGCGATTCCCTGCCGCACAAAGACCGAAACATTTCGGTTCCTTGAGGCGCTCGACCTTGGCCACAAAAAGATTCCGTCCATCAATTTGCTCCTACGGCACGAACATTGCGATTCCAACCAAAGTTATTGAGGCATTGGGATTGCCTTACACATTTTTTACTAAAGGAGATTTATTTATGATTCAGGCAGCAATTGGTTTTTTTGTCCTAAGTATCATCGCGATGATTATTGGGGCCACTGGAATTGCCGGGGTTTCCTTTGAAATCGCAAAAATCTTTTTGATCGTGTTTCTTATCCTCGCCATCATTTCCTTCTTTGCTTCTCTCTTTGTGGGGAAGCGCCGGGGTTTTCGCTGAATTAGAAGGAACTATACATCAGTCATAGGAGGTATCACATGATTGGCAATATTGTTTGGGCTTACTTGTTAGCGTTCTTAATGGCCTATGGAACTATTGGACTCTTACGAGCCGAGGAAACCAATCTGGAAAAGGCCGAAACCGTAAAAAACGAATTCATCGATTCAACAAAAAAAGCCTACCGGGCCGCCAAAGATAAGGCTTGTGAAATGGTAAATGGAAAAGTGGAATGTTTGGAAAAGAAGATGAAGAATCGAGCAAGAAACCTTTCCGATCGATCTAAAACAAAGATGAAACAGATAAAAAATAAGGCGGACTAAATTTTTGCACCATAAACGAAGAAGGAGAAATACATGGAAAATCAAATGAACGACAGCTTGGGTAAAGTAAACGGGGCCCTTAGAGATTTTAAGCCTAATGTGAAAGGCTCAGATCTGAGTCTAGAGAAAGTTTCCCACGATATCGGCGAGTCCGTTGGTTCGTTGGCGAAAAGTTTCACTGGATCAGTGTCGGAATATTCTCGTGCGGGATCTAAATACGTGAGAGAAAATCCGGCCAAAGGCGTAGCAATTGCGGCGGTTACCGGGGCAGTGCTCGGTAGCTTATTCACGATGTCCTATCGCCGTCGAAGTTAACGAAAATCTTAAGGCGAGCGTATTTTCGCAAGAAACACGCTCGCTTTTGTATTGAGGGGGTTCAGTGGGCTTACAAGTATTGTTGAAACTTATTCTACGGCGCGTGTTTTTCACGTTTTTCGCCGGCTGTATTTTGACCGCGCTCTGTATTTTTTCTCTACTGAGCCTCGGCTCCCTCGCTAGTGATCAGCTGGCCTC
>CAYZLH010000617.1:0-1584 GCA_964478795.1 uncultured Bdellovibrionales bacterium
ACGCCATTGTTGATGATTTCGTCGGCCTATCACCAAAGCAGCGATGGCCAGCACGCCAGTACCCGCGCCAAAATCTAAAATCTTCGCCTGTTGCGGTAAACGTGGCGAAGCATCCAAAAATGCCCGTAAGCACAATCGTGTCGTAGGATGAGTACCGGTACCAAAGGCTTGTCCGGGATTCACGAACACGGTGTTTTTTCCCTTGCCCTTCAACCACGATGGAACAACCCAGATACTTTCTTTCTCGCCCACGATTTTTTGGGGACGATAGACCTTTCGCCACTCCTTCATCCAATCTTTGGGTTTAAGCAGTTGGGGTGACTTTACTTCGAGTTCCGCAAAGGTTTGACGAAGAATTCGTTGATAAATTTTCGCATCACTCGCCAGGCCAAAATAGGCGCACATTCGTGGCTTAGGTTTTTTCCATTGCCGAAGGTCGTAAAACTCGCGTTCCACCCCGAGTACTTTTTGTTGCGCCGTCAAAGTGACTTCCCAATCCTCAAAGCCTAGAAAAGAAAAACGAGAGGCAAGCTTAGCTAAAATCTGCGCTAGGGCCTCTCGTTGCTCTTCGGGAAGATCTTTAGGTAAAAAGATTTCGATAAAATAGCTCTTCGTCATCGAATGAGCATTTTTTCCACTTCTTCAATATGCTCAACTTCTTGGCGGATCATATCGCGAGTCAACTCTTCCAACGCCACATCATCGCCACAGATTTCTAGCAACTCTTTATAAAGAGAAACGGCATGGCGCTCATGCTCGAGGCTCTCTTTCAAAATATCCATTACATCGTGCTTATTAGACTCGCTCACGGATTTCACTTTCAACGTGGGGTGACCACCATAGGCCGTGATTTTCTCACCGATGATCGCGCTATGCTGAAAAGCTTCGGTGGCTTGTTCACGAAAAAACTTCACGATGGGAATTCGATTGGGGCCTTTGATCATTAACGAATAGTGCAAATAGCGCACAACCCCAGAAACCTCTGATTCCAAAATTTCGTTCAGCTTTTCCACAATATTTTCTTTTTTGCCAGCCATGGTGACTTCCTTTCCTCGATCCTTGAGTAATAGTTAGAGAATAGTCTAACTGTTCGGATCAGAAAGGCAAACTTGGGCGTTTATACGGTATGTCATTGAGGGAAATCCGTTACACTTTTCGACGTGGAAACCTTGGTAAAAATTCTGCTCGAGCAGCCTCCGGGCACTCCCTATTTTATCGTGTTTTTTCTCCTACTCTTGTGTGGATTCGGCCTACCCATGCCAGAAGATATCATCCTGTTTGCCGCAGGATTAATGGCCTATTACGGTGCCGCTGACGTGTACGTGATGATTGCTGTTTCCTTCGCCGGCGTAATGATTGGCGATAGTTCGGTCTTTACGATTGGCCACCGCTTTGGCCGAAAAGTGCGGAAAATCGGGTTCGTAAAACGAATCCTACCGCCCAAACGCATGAAAGCTGTTCGCAAAAAGCTCCATGAACAGGGCAATAAGGTAATCTTTGCCGCTCGATTTATGCCGGGCCTACGCACCCCAATCTTTTTTAGCGCGGGTACCCTACATTTACCCTTCCGTGTTTTCTTTTTTT
>CAYZLH010000618.1:0-1584 GCA_964478795.1 uncultured Bdellovibrionales bacterium
ATATGCACCACCATCTTGGCTTCTAGGGATGGCAAAACTTCGGAGGCGAAAAAATGAAACTCGGCCGGAGAGTAGGGGCGAAAAGCGGCCCGCTCTTTGGAAGTGAGAGCAGGTTCGCGCACGGCCTTTAAGGTGCGGCCACAAAGAGCGGCGCCATTTTTAAACAATTGCGAAACGCTGGAATCGCCATGCCACTCAAGTTTAATGCCCGGGCCAAATTCTTCGTTGGTCACTTTGGCCTGGGGAGAAACCGTTTGCGCGGAAATTTCTACAGGCTCATCGCCATACAAAACACGAGGGCAAGATTGCAGAGCCGCGAGCAGGCGAGTGAGGGTATAGCGATCGAGGGGGTTCTGATAGGAGCCGCCCAAAACGTGATCCACGGAAAAATCTTCTTTACCGGCTATTGGGTTTTCCCCTTTCACCCGTCCGCTTTGCAAACCGCCCACTAAGGCCACCAAACTGGTGTTGTGCAGGCGTTCGGATTTTTTTCCGCGCACGAGAAAACGATCAAAATACAAATAACCTGCTTGAGGGTAGAATCGATATTCCAGATGGGCCGAGCCATCGACCTTCATGTTTGGGGCATCGGGCTTTTTTGTTTTGCCCTCTTTGTAGGCGAGGAATCCGCCCACGGCATGGGTGCACGGATCGTGACGATCGCCACAGTCGCAGTGCCAATCTTCTTCTTTTGGCCAGAGCGTAATTTTTGGCGAAACTGGCTGTTTATGAAATCGTAACAAAACTTCGGTGGGCGATTCCGCTTCTAAATAGAAGGTGCCGTCTTTGGACATCGTCACGCCCTTGGTCCATACCGCGGGTAAGGCGGCCGACTTCATGGCAGATTGTAATGCGTCCAATTCTTTTTTCGACATATGGAGCCCCTATCCTAGCACGTTTTTGCCGGGATGGGTTTGGATATTCAATTTAATGCGACGTGTTTTTTAAGAATCCGCGGGCCGCTTCGTGAGTTGAAAAATGCTTTGTTGGCCGTGAAAACCCACCGATCGGTAGACTCTTTCGGCCGTTCCTAATTCCGCTACAATTACGCTAGTTTTTACCCTTGGGTTTTGGAAAATGCATTCATAGATCAAGGTAGCGCAAATGCCTTGGCGCCGGTGATCGGGATGGGTGCCCACGGATTGGAAACGCCCGATTTCGCCAAAGGTGTAATATCCGCAATCGCCTACTAATTTTCCTTGCAGGAAGGCTCCATACCAATGGCCATGACCAGCTTTTGTTAGTCGCCGGTAGCGATCCATCTGTGCTTTTTTAAAACGAAAATAGGGTTCATAGGCGAAGGACTCTTGGCGAGTGCTCATTTGGTTGTAGATGGCTGCTTCCCAATCGGCATCAGTCAGCAGAGGGCGCACTTCTACTTTTTCATTAAAGTTCACGGGCTTTTGCAGCTTCGTTAAAGTAAGTTCCGCCGCTTCCTCTTGTACAAAGCCGAGAAAATCGGCACCCCTTTGCGGACTATCCCAGGTAAAGGCTTGATGTTTTACTTGCGGTTGATTGCGGAACTCTTGGAAAAATAAAGATTCCCACTTTGGTTGATCGTGAAGAGTGGGAGGGGTTGGAAAG
>CAYZLH010000619.1:0-1583 GCA_964478795.1 uncultured Bdellovibrionales bacterium
AAGTCTACCTGCAATGGTGCACCAACAAGATACTAGTGGTGGAACGCCTCCGCGGACAAAAAATGGACGACGTGCAATCTCTCACCGCCAATGGCTTCGATCGCAAGCGTCTGGCCGAACTCACGGCCAAAGCATTTTTGAAAACTGCCCTGGAAGATGGCTTATTTCACGGCGATTTGCACATGGGCAACCTTTTTGCCTTAAAGGGTCTTGAAGGCGATTCCGAACATTCCAAAGTGGGGATGATTGATTTCGGGATCATGGGCTATCTCACCCCGCGGGCCCGCGAAAGTTTGATTCGCATTTTCGTGGCGCTTTCCGCCGAGGATTATGAAACGCTCTGCATGGAATTTGCCGAGCTTGGCGCCAGTCGAGGCAAAACAGATTTTGAAGCCTTTCAGCGCAACATTCAAAGCACCGTGGCCCCTTACCTTGGCTTACCCCTGGGCGCTCTCAATGTTGGCAAAGTTTTGATTGATGCTACCACCGTGGCTGCCCGTCACCAAATTCGCATCCCCCGCGAATGGATGCTGATCTTCAAAGCAATCTATACGCTGGAAGGCACCTGCAAAAAATTGGATCCCAATTTTAATCCAATGCCGCTCTTGGAATCGCATTTGGAACCACTGCTTCGCCCCGAGACGAACTGGAATAAATTCTCCAAGGATCTATTGCTCGGATCGCGCGATGTGCAGACCATTGCGCAGACTTTACCGCGCCAAATGCATTGGTTTTTTAAACGCTTGGCCGCCAATGGTTACGCCATCGAAATTAAAAATAGCCACGCCGATCTAGATCGGGAGCAAGGTAAGCAAAACTTTCAGTTGCTCGCTCGATCGTTGGTATTTGGTTTTGCCACCATGGGGGCGCTCGGCGCATTTTATCTGACCCAAAATTCCAACAGCATATTCCCTCAGCTTGGGCTCGCTGCGCTAACCTTTGCCAGCGCTTGGTCGTTCTATAAAACAATGAAGTCGTAGTGATCCATTTATGGGTTATGTGCTTTCGATCCTATTTTCGGCAATGAATATCAGTCACTTCACTTAACCGTTTTGCGTCGATTTCGTCAAATGCAGTGAGCTCCAAAAAGGCTCGAGTCTTTTTGCAATAAACCTGCACCAGCCTACCGCCATACTTCATTTCTTTTTCTTCACAAACACCGATGGTCAAATAGTCATTGGTGAAGAATTCGTAGGCTACCAATTTCAGCTGATCGTTCTTGATTGTTTTAGAGGTAGCCTTTGATTTAGGATTTGGACAAACCACTTCGCGAGAAATGAAGCCCGTGTAGGGCGACATATTGATTCCATGCAAATTCTGAAAAAATACTGCTTTGTTTTTAAAGATTTTTTCCGCCCGCTTTTCATCTAAGAGCTCTAACTTATTCACAGTAATCTTTGGCACTTTAGCCGGAGGAGTTGCGGGAATTGCCATAATCTTTTGCAACGACTCAGGGAAAGAATAATACTCTTTCCAATTCAAGGGAGCTGAGAACACATATTGAATGAGGATGAATGATAGAATCATCGTTAATAATTCTGCAGATTCTGCAAATCTCCTTCCAAGAATTCATTGATGCGATA
>CAYZLH010000620.1:0-1571 GCA_964478795.1 uncultured Bdellovibrionales bacterium
TGATTGATCAGTCGGTTACGATTCGTCACCGGGATACCATGGCCCAAGAGCGTATTCCCATGGTGAAAGTGAAATCTTATATCGAAAACGCCTTTCAAAACTGGAAAGCATAAGGAACCCCTATATGAGCAAAAAGTACGTTTATTCGTTTGGAAAAAACCAATGCGAAGGCGACGGCTCGCAAAAGTACCTGTTGGGCGGAAAAGGTGCCAACCTTGCCGACATGGTGAAACTTGGATTGCCCGTGCCTCCCGGCTTCACCATCTCCACTGAAGTTTGCACGTATTTCTATCAACACGAACGCGCTTACCCGCAAGAACTAAAATCCCAGGTGGAAGTTACCATCGCCAATTTAGAAAAAGACTTGGCCGAAACAGGAATGAAGTTCGGTGACCGTAAAAATCCGTTACTCGTGAGCGTTCGCTCGGGAGCTCCGGTTTCCATGCCGGGCATGATGGACACTGTACTAAATTTAGGCTTGAACGATGAAACCGTTCAAGGCTTGATCGAGCAAAGCAAAGATGCTCGCTTCTCTTATGATTCTTATCGCCGGTTCATCATGATGTATTCCGACGTGGTGTTAAACGTAAACACTTCTTATTTTGAAACGGCCTTGGAACACAAAAAGGCTGAGCTGGGCTTAGAGTTAGACACGGAACTTACAGCGGATCACTGGAAGTCGCTCGTTAAGGAGTTTAAGAGCATCGTGATCGAACAAACGGGCAAATCCTTTCCCGAAAATCCCATGGAACAATTGTGGGGAGCCATTGGCGCCGTATTCGGCTCGTGGATGAACCCGCGAGCGAATACTTACCGTAGGATCAATAGTATCCCTGAGCATATCGGCACCGCCGTGACTGTGCAGGCCATGGTCTATGGCAATATGGGCGACGATTGTGCCACCGGCGTAGCTTTTACGCGCGATCCCTCCACCGGTGAGAAAAAATTCTTTGGCGAGTTCTTGGTGAATGCCCAAGGCGAAGACGTGGTGGCCGGAATCCGCACTCCGCAGCCAATCAATCAAGAGAGCTTTAACGAACAGAATAAACATCTGCCCACTTTAGAAAATGTATTACCGGTGGCCTATAGAGAATTGGTCGCTCTCTACCAAAAATTAGAAAGCCACTACCGCGATATGCAGGACATTGAGTTTACCATTCAAAAAGGAAAACTCTTCATGCTGCAAACCCGTAACGGCAAGCGCACCGCTGCGGCCGCAGTAAAAATTGCCGTAGACATGGTGAAAGAAAATTTGATCGACAAAAAAGAAGCGGTGATGCGGGTCACGCCAGAGCAGCTCGACCAATTTCTCCACCCGCGCCTCGATCCCAAAGCCAAAAGAGATCTGTTAGCCAAAGGATTGCCGGCCTCACCGGGAGCCGTTTCGGGGAAAATCGTCTTCGATCCCGACAAAGCCGAGCTCTGGGTAAAAGAGAAAAAAGAAAAAGTAATTCTGGTGCGCATCGAAACTTCGCCGGAAGACATTCACGGCATGCACGTGGCCGAAGGAATCCTCACCGCTCGTGGCGGCATGACCTCCCACGCTGCCGTAGTGGCCCGCGGTATGGGCA
>CAYZLH010000621.1:0-1571 GCA_964478795.1 uncultured Bdellovibrionales bacterium
GAATTAATTAGTCCTTTACACATCGGCTCCAGCCTCAAGAAGGTGGATCGCACGGGGGCTCCCGAAGCTTTTTTGCAGGGCATGACCGCTTGGTATCATGGCGATTCAGGCTCCGATCTATTCTTTTGGGGCACCTCTAGGGGAGGCGTCGATCGGGCCCTCTTTTGTTTTGGTCAAAAATTTTGGGAATGGCGCGAAGATAGTGGAATTTCCACTGGAGAAATGCGCCGACAAGAGGGGGAAACCGTGGCCCTTCACCGTGACACCACTCCTGACCCAAAAACCCGCGAATTCGTGCGAAAAGTGCTTGAGCATGCCGATGCTTTGGACTACCGTCTGGTCACCTTTTTACGAGAGAAAACATAAGGATAGATCAAATGGATAGAAACTATGCAATGGAGTTCGTGAGAGTAACGGAAATGGCGGCCATTGAAAGCGCACGCCTCATGGGTCGGGGCGATGAAAACGAAGCCGATCAAGCTGCCGTAACCGCCATGCGTAAGATGTTTAACTCCATCGATTTTGATGGACGTGTGGTGATTGGCGAAGGGGAGCGTGATGAGGCCCCTATGCTCTACATTGGTGAGAAAGTGGGAACCGGTAAGGGTGCGCGTCTCGATTTGGCGCTGGATCCCCTAGAGGGCACAACCATCTGTGCCAAAGGTGGAAACAATTCGATTTCGGTAATTGCGGTGGCCGAAGACGGAAACTTTCTTCATGCTCCCGATACCTATATGGAAAAAATTGCCGTTGGTGCCGATGCCGCTAACGCCATCGATCTCTCGGCTTCACCGACCCAAAATTTAAAAGAAATTGCCAAAGCAAAAAAGACGGAAGTACAAAATCTCACGGTGATCATTCTTGATCGTCCGCGCCATGCGGATCTAATCGCAGAAGTGCGTCGCGCCGGAGCACGAATTTGGTTGATTGGCGATGGCGACGTGTCGGCGGCAATCTCGGCGGCCATGCCGAATTCTGGTGTGGATGTGTTGATGGGTACTGGCGGCGCGCCGGAAGGTGTGATTGCCGCTGCGGCCATCCGTTGCATCGGTGGAAATATGCAAGGTCGCTTGAAGCCACGAAATCAAGAAGAGATAGATCGCGCCGCCCGCATGGGAATCAACGAGATTCATCGCATTTGGCAGCTCGAAGAGATGGCCAAAGGGAATGTGATGTTTTGTGCCACGGGCGTGACTCAAGGCAACTTCTTAGATGGCGTAAAATTTACTTCGGGCGGGGCCAGCACTCATTCGATTATTATGCGATCGGAAACGGGTACTGTGCGCGATATCCGGGCGACCCATCGATTTGATAAAAAACCAAAATACTAGGAGTGAAAAACCATGGCCGGCGCAAAACACACCACCGTATTAGATGTTCCCTTGGATGCCCTTTGGGAAGTGATCACCGATTACGAAGGTTATCCAAAAATTGTGGAAGGTTGTGAGTCGCTCACGATTACCAAACGCGAGGGGAAGAGTGTAACGGCTCAGTATGTGGTGAGTATGTTTGGCAAAGAGGTGAAATACACCTTAAAACATACGGAAAATCCCAAAAAGGGTTTAAAGTGG
>CAYZLH010000622.1:0-1560 GCA_964478795.1 uncultured Bdellovibrionales bacterium
ACGAAAATTTTGAATTTGCCTTTGAGTGGAAAATCGAAGAGGAAGGAAACAGCGGAGTGTTTATAAACGTGGTGGAAAAGCCGGAAATAAAGACTGCCTGGGCAACGGGTCCTGAATATCAACTGCTATCCAATTCGCACGCAGAAGTGGATGTTCCCTTGAAGCAATCTGGCTGCTTGTATAATTTTTTCCCTCAAAAAAATCCCGCAGAGACCAAATCTTCCTCTGAATGGAATCAATCCAAAATCATTCAACTCGATGGTAAAACCCAGTTTTTCTTAAATGGCGTCTTGACAACTGAAGTGGACTTTAAGTCTCAAGCTTGGACTGATGCTGTTGCCAACTCAGGTTTCAAAGATTATCAGGAATTTGGCAAGTCTACCAAAGGACATATTGCCCTTCAAGACTGGGCGAAAGGAATTTCCTTCAGGAATTTGATTGTAGATGAATGAAGGACTCAGCCGGATGCTTTGGACGCGTGAAGAATTTTCAGCGTAGTTGAACAGCAAACTTCTTCCATAGTAAACTGTTGCCCATGCTGTACAGGAACCCAGTCTTCCTTGATGTCCAACTTCTGGGAGAAAAGAAGTGAGATCAAAGGATGCCGGAAGGTTGTTCGGAATGGTAAGATTTTGGAGTGTCTTGTCCCCATCTGGAGCCACTCCTGAAAAGCCATAACAAAAGGAATTTTCACAGCCCATCCAATATTCTTCACCCGATTCATCGATAAAAATTTCACCATTTTGAGTCAGCGGATCAGTTTCAAATAAAGATGTAAACTCATTTTTTTCAATACAGCTAGCGATAAAAATTAGACAGGCTAAAAAAAGGTAGGATAGCTTCATATGTTGATTGTTGGTTTTGAGATAATGACGAAACAACCTTCTTTCTCGCTACAGGCTTTCAAAATTTTCTCTTCTAAATAGATAAAAAGCCGAGCTAAGGACGGATTAATAAGCTTAAAGGCTTATATTTTTGGTTCATGAATTTCAGAGGTTGACTTCTATGATTGGCTTGTTTTCAGTTTACCATTTAATGGAATCGATTCCCATTTCCACACTTATTCCTGTAAGTTATTTACTCTCGGATTTCTGGCCACTCCAACTATTCGGCAGACTTCACCCCATGCTGGTCCATTTCCCGATTGGGCTGCTTCTAGTTGCCGTATTGATGGAGCAATTTACCCTAGGCAAATTTCGCCATCCACTACGTGCAGGAATCAGATTCTTGGTGGTTTTAGGAGCCTTTTCTGCTGTGCTTACTGCTTTTATGGGATTGCTTTTGGCCGAAAATGAAGGGGTAACCGGTAGCACAGTTGACATTCATCGGATTATTGGGGTTTCTAGCGCGGGACTAAGTCTCTTGCTTTTGATTTTCTTAAGAAAAAGTGAATTATCTCCTTCAGAGTCTTCGATCAAAACATACAGAACACTCTTGATTTTTACTGGAATCGGCATTGGAATAGCCGGACACTTCGGAGCTGCCTTGACGCATGGTGAAGACTATCTGACAGAGGTTTTGCCCGGCAGCTCAGATCAAGATGCTCCAGAATCCCTGACT
>CAYZLH010000623.1:0-819 GCA_964478795.1 uncultured Bdellovibrionales bacterium
GAAAACCTCGCGCTCAGGCCAATTTGCTCCAGGCCAGATCGCCGTCAACGACGGAGCCTCTTCATGCTCTCCCACTCGCACCTTTACTCGAATTCGATCCTTGTTTTGTAAAGAAAAAAGATTATACACGAGCACGAAGCGATGGCTTCCGCCAGAAGGCTTAACAACACCTAAACCATAATCCGGAATATCCGCAAGTGGCGGGTTATCATCGTATGCCGTTAGATCAGATAAGAAATTGAATTCAAAACCCTCTTCCGTGCGCAAAGATGACAAAAACTCAATCACAGAATCTTTCTTAATGAAAAAAATTGGGCAGTCCGTATTTTCCAATACAACTTCTTCAATAAAGCTCGAATAACGTGCGGATATTTTTTCTACTTTTTCTTGAGAAAAATCCATTTCCATTAAAGCACCGCCTTATTCTTGCGGATTTTCTCCTGCAAACGCATCACCCCGTGGATCACGCCCTCGGGTGAGGGGGGGCAACCCGGAATATCAACAGGAATAATTTCATCCACTCCCTGCATAACACTATAGGTATCAAAAATTCCACCAGAGGAAGAACAAGCTCCCATTGCTATTACCCACTTAGGGTCAGCCATCTGTTCGTAGATTGTTTTCAAAACAGGGCCCATTTTTTCTGTAATAGTTCCCGCGATAATCATCATATCGCTTTGCCTGGGCGAAAATCTCACAACCTCCGCTCCGAATCTTGATAAGTCGTAGTCAGCCGAAAGGGTAGCCATCATTTCGATACCGCAGCAGCTTGTTCCGAAAGGGTAGGGCCACAATGAATTTGCTCTCGCCCAATTTACG
>CAYZLH010000623.1:829-1559 GCA_964478795.1 uncultured Bdellovibrionales bacterium
CTGGGGCTCCATCTTTAGGCATAATCTACTCCCAGTCCAATCCACCACGCCGCCATTCATATATATACGCGACAGTAATCATTGTTAGAAAAAAAAGAAAAGAACCTAAAATAAATAGATTCACATCCAAAAGTTTTCGATAAGCAAGCGCTAGTGGAAACAATAGGGCCACCTCTACATCAAATAATAAAAAAGATATCGCCACTAAATAAAACCGCACTGAAAAGCGCTTTTTCGCATCACCACTAGGAGGCACACCACACTCAATTACCGAATTTTTATATTTGTTTGGTTTTTTGGGTCCCAAAAGAGCGGCCCCAAAAATTACTGCCAGAGAAATAGTTAGGCCAACAAAAAACAAAAGCATTATTGGAAAATATCCAGCCATAACGATTCTCCTCAGGAAATTAAGTGGGTAAAATTTACCATGTGCTTATCAATTTAGAAAGTGCTTTGCCGATGCAATTAATGCATCAAATATTTTGTTTCCAAAAACACCCATAACCAGAAGCGCCCCAGAAATCCAGGCCATAACAGAAAAATCGACGATATCATAACGCAGCCGCCCGGAAATCACTTCTGCACTTTCAAGCTCGTTCCTTTTTCTAAATAAAAGATCCAAAATAAGGAGCGATAAAGAGAAAGATAAAAATACAACTAATAAAAATTCCAGCAGCACAATTCCTAGTGATTTCTGCTCCATAACTGCAGCAAACAAGTGAAGCATGCT
>CAYZLH010000624.1:0-1552 GCA_964478795.1 uncultured Bdellovibrionales bacterium
GGAATCGGCGCTTGCTGAGTCGGGACTCTTCACTTCCCCCCAAATTCAGAGGGCAAAGCAACTTGTGCACTCTACCGACCCCTTGCAGAAGAGCTTTGCGCAGATTTATTTACAAAATTGTTTGGTCTCCCAGATGCTCCATCGCTATTTTGTGTTAGACCAAGCCCCAGTTAGAGATTCTTCCTTTGAAGAGAAATTTTTAGACCAAAACACGGTGGATTTATGAATTTTTTGATTATCGGTGACCCCATTCGCTCCCTCAAACCCAAAACAGATTCCAGTCTGGCCATGGTGCGAGAGGCAATTATGCGAACCCATGAAATTCACTGGGCCACACCAGAAGATTAGTTTCTTTGGGACGGTCGTCTCCATGCGCGAGTCGATTCCATCACCGGCTGTGCGGAAGATTCCTTGCCCGCCTCCGAAACGGTCACGGAACCACAAGTCTTAAATTCCTATGACGGTGTTTGGATTCGCAAAGATCCTCCCTTTGACTCCGCCTATCTCTCTCTATGCTGGTTGTTAGCCTTAGAAGAAAACAATGTGCCGATGTTAAACAAGCCATCGGTGCTGCTGCGCTATCACGAAAAATTATTGCCGTTCGAGGCCGTAGAAAAAGGTTATTTAAAACCGGAGGAGTTGATTCCCACCTTTTTGCCTACAGGTCGAAGATTTCCTGTGCCCAGCGATTTTCCCAAAGGCGAGTGCGTGACTAAGCCCTTCCTTGGCCACGGTGGAAAAGACGTGGAGCGAGTTCCTTCCCCCCAAACTCCCGAGCCCTATCATTTCCTGCAGCCACTCCAAAAAGAAGTCACACGCACTGGCGATCGCCGGATTTTTATTCTCGATGGCGAAGTGGTGGGTAGTTTCGTGCGAATCCCGAAAGAGGGCGAGATCAAATCCAACATCGTGGCTGGCGGTACGGGTGTTTTAAAAGACATGAACAAAAAAGAGCGCGAGCTCGTGGATCGCCTTTCGATTTTCTTAAAGGAAATCGGTGTCGTTTTTGCCGGCGTAGACATGATGAACGAGAAAATTTCTGAGGTAAATATCACCTCGCCTACTGGATTTCAGACGCTCCGCGAATTAGGCGGCGGCAGAATGGCGGCAACTTACTTAGACTTGGCGGAGTCTCAAGTTTAAGAAAATTTACTCAGATTGGCTGTTTTCCTAGGCCAAGTGCAAAATTTTCGCTTTGCGGGGTGCTGCACCTCCCTATGTAAGGGAATGTAGGTTTTTTTGGGATGCAAACGCCGGTGACTAGGCTAGCCTTTCCCCAACGAAAACATTGGAGATGTATCCATGAAAACCCTATTGATCGTGATGATGACTTTCTGTTTGCCACTCATTTCTCAAGCTAGCAACTATTCGCTTTGGGACAACTCGGGCGTTCCTCCTATGATGGTGGAACCCGTACCTCCTGGACATGGCTTGGCGAAATTGGTGACCATGACCAGCGATCGTGACGCTAGCGCCACCGTGCTGAGTGCCATGGTAAACTCCAGCAATGAGATTGCTGGTGTGTACAACTCCCCTTCCACCCTTTTTTCCA
>CAYZLH010000625.1:0-258 GCA_964478795.1 uncultured Bdellovibrionales bacterium
TCAATTCGTAGAAGGGGAGCGTCTTTTCGCCGCTGACCGGCAGAGGGGAAATGTTCTGAATTTCTACATTCCCAATAGTATTGCCTAAATACGCACCGTAGCCAAACCAGGCAAGAGCCCCCAAAGGCAATAGAAGTAAGAAGCGTTTCATGGAGTTACCCCCCTCTCCGTGGTACTCTAAAGAGTATAAATTTGACTTGCCTCACCGGCAGGCCCACCCCTTTAGTATAGAGACTGTGAGGAAAAAATGAACCAAGA
>CAYZLH010000625.1:268-1549 GCA_964478795.1 uncultured Bdellovibrionales bacterium
CGGTAAGAGAAACTCCGACGTGCACTATGAGTATCGCACTTGCAGTTACTTTTATTATCTTACTGGCGTGCGTGAGCAAGAAGCTGCGGCCATTTTTTTGCCCAAGAGTGATCAGCCCTATCGTTTATTCGTGATGCCCAAAAATCCCGAGATGGAAATGTGGGAAGGAAAGCGAGTGGGAGTTCAGGCGGCAAAAACGGTGTTTCAAGCGGATGAGACCTACGATTGCCATGATGTGGAAAAAGTATTTCGCGAGCTTTTGAAAAGTTCGTCGACGCTGTATCACAATTTGGGCAATTTCCCCGAGCAAGATGATTTGATCTTTCGCGTGCTGAAAGAACATCAACCCAATTTGCGCAAGGGCGAGAAGAAATTTGAAAGTCTAATGCGCGTGCAGGACGTGCTGGATCCCATGAGAAAGATCAAGGATCCTGCCGAAGTTGATTTAATGCGGAAAAATGGACGTAACTCAGGCATTGCCCATCGTAAGGCGATGGAATTTACGCGTCCGGGTCAGTATGAATATCAGGTAGAGGCCGAAATTGAATTTTGGTTCCGTCACGGCGGCGCCGATGATTTGGCCTATGCCAGTATTGTGGCCGGTGGAAACAATGCCACCGTATTGCACTACAAAACAAATCGCGATCAATTGCGCGACGGAGATTTGCTGTTGATCGATGCCGGGGGCGAAATGGATGTCTACGCCAGTGATATCACCCGCACTTTTCCTGTGAACGGAAAATTTACTCCTGCGCAGAAGCGAATCTATGAAATCGTTTTACGCTCGCAAAAGGAAGCTATTCAAATGGTGAAACCGGGAGTGAAATTTCACGACGTGCATAAGCGCACGGTGGAAGTTCTTGTTGAGGGATTGCTGGACCTTGGATTGCTCAATGGGAATTTGCAGGAGATCGTGAGCGATCGAAAAAATTATGCTGCTTTCTATCCTCACAACACTAGCCATTGGTTAGGCATGGATGTGCATGATTGTGGCGATTACTTTCAAGCGGATGGGTCCTCCATTCCCCTGGAAGCTGGAAATGTGCTCACGATCGAGCCCGGAATCTATATTTCTTCCGATCGTACCGATGTTTTAGAGGAGTATCGGGGCATTGGAATTCGCATTGAAGATGATGTGGTGGTTACGGCCACTGGGTCTGAAGTTTTGACCAGCGAGGCGCCCAAAGAGGTTAGTGAAATCGAAGCCATTGTGGGGAAAGCGAATCCTCGATAAAGTTTAGGAAAATCAAATAGATGGCGGCCCCTCTTGGGGCCGTTTTC
>CAYZLH010000626.1:0-1521 GCA_964478795.1 uncultured Bdellovibrionales bacterium
TTTCAGAGAATATTTTTTCATTGGCTACAGCAATAGATTTCTGCAAAAAGGTTCGCGCTCGGTGAATCTCGTCAAGCAAGATTACCGCCATTTGCTGCCCTAAATATCCCTCGTCGGGCACCATCAACAATTGGGCGCGGAAAGCCGGGTCGATCTTATCGTCTCCAACGATGGCACCGATCGTACTCAGCAAAGCCTCATTAGGCTGCAAATCACGATTCGCTTGTTGAGCACTAACAAGCTTTTGAATCTCGCGAAGGTATAAGGTTTGCCCCGCTTCCCAACGAGCAAAAGAGTCTGTTTCTTTTCCTAGGAGCAACAACAAATCCGCTTCGGATTGTTCGGCCTTTACTTTTACAGGCGCTGAAAAATCTCGCAGCAAGGAGACCACCGGCTGCTCGGGCACCGCGTATTCAAATGTTTCCTTTGCATTTTTCAACTGCAACAATTCTTCCCGAATCAGCTGCCCTGATTGGGTAAACAAAGCAATCGCAAAAGGAATATGATAGGGCCGTTTGGTCGGCTGTCCTGGCGACGGGGCACAACTTTGCTCGATGTCGAGCCGCACTTTTCCGTTGCCGAAAGAGGTTTGCACTTTTACTTCGGGAGTTCCGGCTTGTTCATACCAAGTTTCACGAAATTGGGTCAAATCCACTCCATTCGCGACTTCCATTGCATGCACGAAATCTTCCGTGGTAACCGCCTGCCCATCGAACAATTCAAAGTACTTGTCCATCCCTTTGCGGAATCCATTTTTTCCTAAAAGGGTGGCAATCATGCGGATCACTTCCGCACCTTTTTCATAGACGGTGGAAGTGTAAAAATTATTGATTTCAATATAACTAGCTGGACGAATCGGATGAGCCATTGGTCCTGCATCTTCTGGAAACTGAAACTGGCGCAAATGAGCAACGTTGTCGATCTTACATACCGCTCGCGATGTAACATCGGCACTAAACTCTTGATCACGATAAACCGTTAGTCCCTCTTTCAATGAAAGCTGAAACCAATCGCGGCAGGTCACGCGATTTCCTGTCCAGTTATGAAAATATTCGTGAGCCACCACTGCTTCAATCGCCTCATAATCACGATCCGTTGCCGTAGCCGGCTTCGCCAACACCAAGCTCGAATTAAAAATATTCAATCCCTTATTTTCCATGGCACCCATATTGAAATCGTCGGCCGCCACGATCATAAAAATATCAAGATCGTACTCGAGGCCAAAAGTATCCTCGTCCCATTTCATGGATTTTTTCAAACTCTCCATGGCGTGATGGGTGCGATCTTCATTCCCCGGATCCACATAAATTTCTAACTTTACTTTACGACCCAATTTGGTGATGTATGAGTCTTCCGTTTTTCCTAAATTTCCCGCAACTAAGGCATAAAGGTACGCAGGTTTGCGAAAGGGATCATTCCATTTCGCTAAATGGCGACCACCGTCTAGCTGCTGCTTTTCCACCAAATTTCCATTAGAAAGCAAAATTGGATAATTTTTCTGATCTGCCACGATCGTGGTGG
>CAYZLH010000627.1:0-1516 GCA_964478795.1 uncultured Bdellovibrionales bacterium
ATATGCCACGCGGAGATTCAAGAAGCAACTGGTACCGTTTCCGGGGGGAAGGTCATGCTCAGTAACGCCAAGCTTCAGAAAAAGTTGCTGGATCAATAAGGGACGAAATCCTCTGTGGGAGAGGTATGACCAGTAACAAATCCGTAAACTATTGCGCCTGACAGTATCAATACCGTGACAAAACATGCGGCAGACCATCCTACCCGCTTGAACCGATATAGATCTGCACTGATGATACGGTCATTGCAGGTAATAAAAACATAGCCGTTGTCGTCTCTATTATCGTTATTTCTCTCCCTAAGGATTTCGGCGATTGGCTTTTCGTAGGCTTCGCTTCCAAACCTCAACGGCTGCTGACCATCTTCTACGATTTGAGTTATCTCGATGTGAATGCATCTACTAAGAGATTTCAACATTGTTCGCTGGTCAGCATCGCTGATTTTTTCGTTGTCCAAAATCGCATCGACGTCAATTCCCCGATAAAAGTCTTTGCGTTCGATTGAAATTTTAAACACTGTTTCGGCTGACAAAAAATGGGAACAAATTCTTCGTGCTTCTTCCGTAGAAAACTCAAGCAAAGGATCTACAGCGATCTCGGATTTCAATTCACCGTCAGGAAGGATTCCATACAAAAGTTCTACCGATCGGTTAGACCAAGATAGCTGCTTAGAGAAACGGAACGAAAGACTACTAAGGTTCTCAGCAGAAATATGGCCCGCTTCATCCAAAGATGATCGACACCTGATTGTAAAATGGGCCCAGAGGGGATGTTGATAGTTGGGGAAAAGGCATCGATTCACCTACTGTTCGGATCGCTGCCGTCCATTGTTCCTTCCAGGAAGTTATCTAAATCTTTTTCAGTGTGTTCCATATTCCAACCTTTTTCCTAATACGAGAGAGCTGCAAGGCCATGTTTGTTATCGATTTTTTGTTTTGTATAAACTATTTGGGCTTTACCTTTCAGAGCATCTGCAAGAATCATAGAGCGTGGATTTGAATACTCATAACAACCGTTATTAACCGAGTCATTGGTAAACCAATCATCTTGCTGTACAAAAAGCTTTCGCATCTGCCGGGTTTCCAGCATTTCAACAATAGCTGCAAGATTATCAGAACAAAGCGTTGAATTTAGCTCCTCTGATGCGGACTCCAGTTTGTGTTCAATGATTTTTTGCAGCACTTGCCCAGCGATTTCCCGCTCATCGTCTCTATACTTTGCTGCGATCACATGCTCATTTTTGATGCCAAGTCCTGGGTTCATCTCAACGAACCGGCGGGAGATATCGCCATCTCCTATAATGAAATTGGTCAGGCCTGGTTTATTCGTCTTCTCAAGGTTGGCGCGGAACAGTTCGCTGACTATCGTTAACCAATATTCGACATTGTTTTCCCGGTGACTGCTTTGTCGCGATGAAAAACCAAAAAAGCCTGCGTGATCGCTCTTGCTGAGATCGGTTCCTGGGCTCCGATTCCGATCGGCCACTTCAATAACATTTTTAAGCGTAAAATCGTCCAG
>CAYZLH010000628.1:0-1511 GCA_964478795.1 uncultured Bdellovibrionales bacterium
TCCGCTATTGGTGCATTCCATTCGCACAGCAAAATCTTGTGCAGATATCGAGCGCGTTTTCGTTAGCACGGATTCTGCCGAGATTGCGGAGTTGGCGCGTTCCCATGGAGCTGAGGTGCCATTTCTGCGGCCCGCTTCGATCAGCGCCGATGATTCTCCCGATCTTCCCGTATTCTTACATTTTTTGGATTGGTGCCGTGAGCAGGTGGTACTGCCAGAATTGCTGGTGCATTTGCGGCCGACCTCACCCATTCGAAAAATCGCAGATATCGAACGATCAATTCAAAAGATGCGCCAAAATGGTGAGGCCGACTCACTCCGCGCGGTCATCGAGCCTAGCCAAAATCCTTTCAAGATGTGGCGCGAGAGGGATGGGTACTTATTTCCATTTTACAGCGAAGGAAATGATCCGTTCTCCGAAGAAAATTATAATAAACCACGGCAGAGCTTGCCTCGCGTGCTTTGGCAGACGGGGTATCTTGATGTCATCCGCACGAAAACTCTTTTAGAAAAGAAGTCGATGACTGGAAAAAAGATTTTATCTTTAGAAATTGAGCCAGAATACGCTTTTGACCTCGATACGCCATTTGATT
The DNA here is from genome assembly GCA_964478795.1 of uncultured Bdellovibrionales bacterium. GTDB lineage: Bacteria > Bdellovibrionota > UBA1018 > CAIPTA01 > CAIPTA01 > JAKFYM01. Next base: position 594 of record CAYZLH010000628.1, read on the forward strand.
GGGAGTGGGCCGAAGCATTCTGGCGCGCTCGCTTAAAGAGTGACGTGAAACCTTAGCTCAAAAATCCAGTGATTATCTGCACCCTTCAAAAGAATCCTGCGAAAAAAAACCGCCGACACGTCATGTGCGGCGGTTAAGGTTGGGGTTAGGAAAAATAGTTCTATTTATTTACAGAACTTGGAGGAAATCGAAAGAATTTCCATATTTGGGATGGCCGGATTCGAGATAGAATATTGAGCCACTTCCATTGCTACCACTTCTCGATCCGATTGACCTTCGATTACGAAAGTGAATTCAATTCTGTAGAATTGGTCGATTACACCTTGATCAATTTCCTTTATGGTTTTCGCAACAGAAACATTCTCTAAAGTCGCTTTATCCAAGGAGCAATTAGCGACAATTGCATCGGTCACGAAATCTAAAAGGTCATTCTGCATTCCTTCATCAGACTTTTGGATCGCTTCCCGGATGGAGCCGCGCTCAACACCATTAGCGAAAGAAAGCAGGGGAGAAATCGTCAACAACATAACAAGCAAATACCGTGCAAACATTGTGGCTCCTTTTATTGTGTTTCCCCGGTTAAAAATGAGCGGACTGTCCGAAGCGTCTTGGTTGGGGGAGAGGGATTCAGACAGCCCGCTCAAAAATTGGGGAAAACTTCCAGCGAGCTTTTAACAGGTAGCCCAAGCGGCCTCAAGTTTAAGAAAAGTAGATAATCTACCGATAGTAGATTTATGCAGGAGTTTGCCGAAGAGCTAAAAAGTGCCCGAAAAGCCAAGGGGTTCGCCCAAGCAAAGGCTTTTTTTCAATGGCTGAAAGCTAAAGGGATTTCGTTCAATTATTCCTACTATATGCGATTGGAGCAGGGCGGGATACCCTCGGAAAAAGTGGTGACGGAGATCTCACGCGCCCTAAAGG
>CAYZLH010000629.1:0-1506 GCA_964478795.1 uncultured Bdellovibrionales bacterium
AGACGACTTAGGTAAAGCTCAAAGTCACGATCATTAAGTGTATTCGAAATTCGTAAAACTTCGGCAAGCGCGGCATCGTAGTGCTCGGCCGAGGAAAGATTTTCTAATTGATCGAGTCGATTAAAGATTTCAGCAACTGAGTCTTCGTTGGATTGTACTGGTCTAATTACAGGAGAACTCGTCTCGCCCTTTGAACTATCGCCTTTGTCTTTGATAGCTACTGTAAAAGATACCTCTCTGGAGCTGGAAGCGATGGGGATTTTCTTCGGCCCAGATGAGCCCGGGCGACTTTGATGTTCACAGCCGCTCAGAAGGAAAAGTTGCAGAGAAAGCGCAACGACCTGGACTTTGGCTCTCTTTGTTAATTTCCTCATACATTTTTCCCAGAAGGATCAGAAATAGCATTTTTGACATAGCGAGTCAAACTGTTGAGAAACAGCTATATATGACCATTTTGAACCTTCGCCCAAGCAGATCAATAGCGCGTCGCAGCACTTTTTGATATATCCGCTGAAAAAAGGGGCAGAAATGATGAATCTACAATACGCACTAATGAGTTTCGTCGGGATGCTCCTTATTGTTCCAGGGTCGGATGCCTGCCAAGGAGAACTCGCAAGCAAAACCACCCAAGTCATTGTGCGCGATGTGAAGAATGGTGGCGGAATGACAGAAGCCTTCATTGCACCCACCATTAAAGGCCCCAGCACTAGCGAATGGCAGTCAATGTCAGTCAAAGGTGATTTTCTCAGTCGCATTTATTTGGCCGAAGTCGAAATTCTTGATCTAGGACCGAAGCACCTCGTCGATGACCGCAGGTCTTTTGGTAACAGCGATCACAAGATCATCAAGGGACTAAAAGTCGGCGATAAAGTCAAAATCATCGTTGCCGATCGCTTTCCCGTGGATCTGACCAAGCCAAAGCGGATCTTTCTTTATTTCCGCAACAAACAATATGGCCAGCCTTATGCCGCTGGAGAGCGCACTTTCCGCTACTTCGACCAGAATGGTCTTCCTGTTTTCTACATGCAGGGGAATGTCGTCGGCCAGGCCTTAAGTCTTGAAGCCGCGCGCGCTCTGGAAGATAGTGATCTTCAAGAACTCATTGAAGGTTTTGGCGTCGATCAAAGACCGGGTCTTAGCCGTATCGAATTCAATTCCGCAGCCACGAAGGTCCAAGGCATCTCGGATTCCGATCTCAAAAGATTAAAAGAAATTGCTCGGAAATTTCATAACGATGTTTCCTTTTATCAGGTCGAGTCCGATTATGTAGGCGAGACAGGGCACGTGAAAATTGGCGATCCTACGACAGAGATTTCCGCCCTTTATCACGAGGAGAGCAAAACTTTGCTGGGAGCTCGGGTTTACATCAAGCAAAATGGAGCCCGTTATCTAGACAAGATTGCCGACAAAATTAGAGAGAGTGGCGGTGAATTTCAAGATCGCTTTCCAAATCTCGCGGCGGCAGTCGCTGCGGGTTGCGAAGAATCCGACGTGAGTTGGTCAGGA